>JBDSTQ010000161.1:0-4077 GCA_039928195.1 Sphingomicrobium sp. | reverse complement strand
AGAGACGTGATCATCTGATGCTACATCCGGAACACGCCGAACGACGCGCGTTCGGGAATGGGGGCGTTGAGGCACGCTGCGAACGCTAGTCCGAGCACATCCCTCGTCTGCGCCGGGTCGATGATGCCGTCGTCCCACAGCCGCGCGGTGGCGTGCCACGGGTTGCCTTGTGCTTCATAATCGTCGCGGATCGGTTGTTTGAAGGCTTCGGCTTGCTTCGGGGTCCACTTGTCGGCGTCGCGGTGGACCGTGGCCAGCACCGATGCGGCCTGCTCGCCGCCCATCACGCTGATCCGGCTGTTGGGCCAGCTGAACAGGAAGCGCGGCGAATAAGCCCGCCCGCACATGCCGTAATTGCCCGCACCGAAGCTTCCGCCGATCAGCACCGTCACCTTGGGTACTTGCGCGGTGGCGACGGCGGTGACGAGCTTGGCGCCGTGCTTGGCGATGCCCTCGGCCTCATATTTGCCGCCGACCATGAAGCCCGAGATATTCTGCAGGAACAGCAGCGGAATGCAGCGCTGGCAGGCGAGTTCGATGAAGTGCGCGCCCTTCAACGCGCTCTCGCTGAACAACACGCCATTGTTGGCGAGGATCGCGACCGGCATCCCCCAAATATGCGCGAACCCGCAGACGAGCGTGGTGCCGTAGAGCGCCTTGAATTCGTGGAACTCGCTGCCATCGACCAGCCGCGCGATGATTTCGTGGACGTCATAGGGCGCGCGGACGTCGTCGGGGATGATGCCGTAGAGTTCCTCGGGGTCGAAGGCAGGCGGACGCGGTTCAACGCCCTCCAGCGCGCTGTACTGGGGCGGCAGGGTCGAGACGATGTCGCGGACGATGGTCAGCGCATGCTCGTCATTCTCGGCGAGATGGTCGACCACACCGCTCTTGCGCGCATGGAGGTCGCCGCCACCCAATTCCTCGGCGCTGATCTCCTCCCCCGTCGCGGCCTTGACCAGCGGCGGGCCGGCGAGAAAGATCGTGCCTTGCTCGCGCACGATCACGCTCTCGTCGCTCATTGCGGGAACATACGCGCCGCCGGCAGTGCAGCTGCCCATCACGCAGGCGATCTGCGCGATGCCCCGGGACGACATTTGCGCCTGATTGTAGAAAATGCGGCCGAAGTGATCGCGATCGGGAAAGACCTCGGCCTGGTGCGGCAGATTGGCGCCGCCACTGTCGACCAGATACACGCACGGCAACCGGTTCTCGAGCGCGATTTCCTGCGCGCGCAAATGCTTTTTCACGGTCAGCGGATAATAAGTCCCGCCCTTCACCGTCGCATCATTGCACACGATCATCACCTGGCGACCCGACACCCGCCCGATCCCCGCGATCATCCCCGCGCCGGGCACTTCGCCGTCGTACAGGTCACCCGCCGCGAGCTGGCCCAGTTCGAGAAACGGCGAGCCCGGATCAAGCAGCCGCTCGACGCGGTCACGCGGAAGCAATTTGCCGCGCGCCACGTGCCGCTCGCGCGATTTCTCGGTCCCGCCGAGCGCCGCCTTGGCGACATCCGCGCGCAGCTTCTCAGCCAGCGCGCGATTATGCGCCGCGCGGCCGCGAAACTCGTCGCTGTTGGTGGCGATCTTGCTGTCGATCCGGGGTCCGCTCATCCGCGCCGGACTAGCCGCTGATCCGCGCCTTGCAAAGCGGCGCTATTCGCCTCGTGACGCGCTGTGATAGATGCGCCGCTGTTGCATTCACGGGAGAGCGATGATGGCGGTGTGGGAATTTAAGGGCCGCGAGCTGGTCAATTGCTCGTGCGATTATGGTTGCAGCTGTCAATTCAACGGCTTGCCCGACAAAGGCCATTGCTACGCGGTCGCCGGAATCCAGATTGACCAGGGCCATCACGGCGACATCCGACTCGACGGGCTCAAAGTCGCGGCAATCTTCAAATGGCCCGGCGCGATCCATGAAGGGCATGGCGAAGTCGAGGCCTACGTCGATAGCCGCGCCGACGAAGCGCAGCGCAACGCCTTGCTCGGGATCATGACCGGACAGGACACCGATCCGATGGCGACGATGTTCGCGGTTTACGCCTCGACGATCGAGAAGATGCATCCGCCGGTCTTCGCCGACATCGACTTCGAGGTGGACGTCGATGCGCGGCGCGGCCGCCTGTCGATCAAGGACGCGATCGAAATGGTCGGTGAGCCGCTGCGCAACAAGGTGACGGGGGAAGAATCGCGGGCGCAGATCGTGCTTCCGGCGGGCTTCGAATATGAAGTCGCCGACATCGGCAGTGCGTCGAGCAGCACGCACGGCGCGATGCCGCTCGAACTGAAGGACAGCTACGGCCAGTTTGCCCACATTCATCTCAACAGTCATGGCGTCGTCCGCGGCTGATCCACCTGTAGCGGAAATTGCCGAGCGCCTCGTGCGGCGCGAGCGCATGGTGACATTGGCCGGCGTAGCCGCGCTGGTGCTGAGCGCCTGGGCATGGCTCGCGATGGGCGCGCAAATGAGCATGTCCGCGAGCTTTGCCGCCGTCACCGCAATGTGGGCCGTGATGATGGTCGCGATGATGCTACCCTCGGGGACGCCGGCGATCCTGCTCTACGCCCGGGTCAAGCGCAGCCGCGGCGATGCCACCGTCGCGCCGACCTGGCTGTTCGTCGCCGGCTACGTCATCGCTTGGATCGGATTTTCGGTCGCGGCGGCGGCGGCGCAGCTGGCTTTGGTCGCTTCGGGCGCGGTCGGGGCGATGGCGCTGCGGATCACCTTGCCAGAGCTGGCGGGCGCGGCGCTGATCGTCGCCGGCACGTATCAGCTGTCGCCGTGGAAGGACGCTTGCCTGAGCCAGTGCCGCTCGCCCGCCGGGTTCATCAGCCGCCACTGGCGTCCCGGCGCCGCGGGCGCGGTGCGGCTGGGCCTGCTCCACGGAGCGATCTGCGTCGGCTGTTGCTGGCTGCTGATGGCCCTGCTATTCGTCGGCGGGGTGATGAATCTCGCGTGGGTCGCGCTGCTCTCCGCGCTCGTTGCAGTGGAGAAAATCGTACCGCGCGGCGCAGCGATCGGTCGCGCGGCGGGCATCGTAATGATCGCGGCTGGCGTGGCCTTGATCGTTGCGGGCTAAGCTTATTGCGTGTGCTCAGCGCGCGCCTTGAGATAAGCGTAGAGCGCATCGCGTTCCGCTGAAGTCAGCTTTGAAAAGCGGCCCTTGGCGACCTCGGCCATCAAGGTCAGCTTGCGCCCGCCGGTCGGGACACCGGTGGTGATCAGCCGTTCAAATTCCGCACGCGAGTAAGCGCCCGCCGCGATCAAGTCGGGGGTGTCGCCCGGGTTGCCCTTGAGTTCGGGGCCGTGGCATTCGGCGCAGGTCACGCGCGTAATATAGCGGCCAAGCGCGTGCTCGGCGCCGAGGTCGGGCGGACCAAGATTCTTGTCTCGAACAACAGATTTCGCGGCGGTCGTGATCTTGCCTGCCGCAATCAGCTTCTTCACCTCAAGTCCAAACGGGAACGCCTTGCCAGTCGGCGGCCCGGCTGGTGTCTGCTTGCGCAGATAGGCCGTGACGGCAGCAAAATCCTCATCGCTCAAATGCTGAAAGATTTCCGACGGCATGCCCCACACTTCGCGTCCGCTCGGATGCTCGCCATGGCGGATCAATCGCTCCAGCTGAGCATTGCTGTATTTGGAAATTTCGCGCGTCAGGTTCGACGCATAAAGCTCATAGAAACGTTGCCCCTGCATCGTCGACGTGTGACACCCGCGACACCCCAGAACCGAGGCAAGCCGCTCGCCATGCGCGACCTTCGCTGCCGCCTCGCGCTTCAAGCCACCGTCGAAGGTGATCGACGGCGCGGCTGCTGGTACGGCCTTTTCAGGCGATAAATCGCATGCCGCCAGGCTGGCAAACGCCAGCAGGATGGTTGCCCCGCGCATCGATAGCCCCCTTGCTACTTGGCAATGTTATCGCAGGGGATCGGCCTTGGCGACTCTCAGCTGCCGACCAACTCCCGCCCGATCAACATCCGCCGGATCTCGTTGGTCCCCGCGCCGATGTCGAGCAATTTGGCGTCGCGATAATAGCGTTCGACCGGCCAGTCCTTGGTGTAGCCCGCGCCG
>JBDSTQ010000160.1:0-3036 GCA_039928195.1 Sphingomicrobium sp. | reverse complement strand
CGCGACCACCGGCGAGGCTTCGGTGCGCTTGGCCGGAGCGCCCGCCTCGAGTTTGGCGCGCGAGGGTTTGGGCGCTGGCGGCGGTGGCTCGATCGGGGGCGGCGGCGGCGGCTCGCGGATGTCGAAGGTCTGCAAGCGCTCGACCGCCTGGCGGACGAGATGAACGTTCAATCCGGTGACGATGATCGCGGCGAGCGCGGCGTGGACCGCGACCACCGCGCCGATCGCTTTCGCCCGGTCGGGCCGGTTGGCGGTTCCGCTATAGCTGGGCATGACTCGTCGGCATGATCCTTTGCCTGCAAAAACGCGCGTGCGCCCAAAAAGTTTGCGCTACTCGCGGTCCTGACTGAGCCAGTTTTCGAGCCATTTGATGGTGTAATCGCCGGCGAGGAATTCAGGATCGCGGACGAGCCGCTGGTGGAGCGGAATAGTGGTCTTCATCCCCTCGACGACGAACTCCTCGAGCGCGCGCTTGAGGCGCATGATGCAGCGCTCGCGGGTTTTGCCGTAGACGATCAATTTGCCGATCATGCTGTCGTAATAAGGCGGCACCTTATAGCCGGTGTAGAGCCCGCTATCGACGCGCACGTGCATCCCGCCGGGCGCGACATAATTCTTCACCAGTCCGGGCGAGGGGGCGAAGGTCTCGGGATCCTCGGCATTGATGCGGCATTCGATCGCATGGCCGTGGAGCACGATCTGGTCCTGGCGGCACGACAGGCCTTCGCCCATCGCGATGCGGATCTGTTCGCGCACCAGGTCGATCCCGCTGATCATCTCGGTCACTGGATGTTCGACCTGGAGCCGGGTGTTCATCTCGATGAAATAGAATTCGTCATTCTCGTAAAGGAATTCGATCGTCCCGGCGCCGCGGTAGGCCATGTCGGCCATCGCTTTGCGCACGCGCTCGCCCATTTGCTCGCGCACTTCGGGCGTGATCGCGGGCGAGGGCGCTTCCTCGAGCAATTTCTGGTGGCGGCGCTGGATCGAGCAGTCGCGCTCGCCGAGATGGATCGCCTTGCCCTCGCCGTCGCCGAACACCTGAAACTCGATGTGGCGCGGGTCGGCGAGATATTTCTCCATATAGACGGTGTCGTCGCCGAACGCCGCGCCGGCCTCGGCCGCCGCCTGGGCCATCAGGCTTTCGAGCTGATCTTCGTCGGGGACGACCTTCATGCCGCGTCCGCCGCCGCCCGACGCGGCCTTGATCAGCACCGGATAGCCGATTTCCGCGGCAAGCTTCTTGGCCTGCTTGATGCTCGTCAGCGGGCCGTCCGAACCCGGCACCAGCGGCAGCCCGAGCTTGGCCGCGGTGCGCTTGGCCTCGATCTTGTCGCCCATCGTGCGGATATGCTCGGGCTTGGGCCCGACCCAGATGATGTTGTGCGATTCGACGATCTCGGCGAATTGCGCGTTCTCGCTAAGGAAGCAGTAGCCGGGATGGATCGCGTCGGCGTGGACGACTTCGGCGGCGGAAATGATGTTGGGGATGTTGAGGTAACTGTCGGCGGCGGCGGGCGGCCCGATGCACACCGTCTCGTCGGCGAGGCGGACGTGCATCGCGTCGGCATCGGCGGTCGAATGGACCGCGACCGTCTTGATCCCCATTTCGTGGCAGGCGCGATGAATCCGGAGCGCGATCTCGCCGCGATTGGCGATTAGCAGCTTGTTGATCTGGGCCATCGTCAGCCGATGACGACGAGCGGCTGGTCGAACTCGACCGGCTGGGCGTCGGACACCAAAATCTGTTTGACCGTCCCGCCTTCGGGCGCGGTGATCGGGTTCATCACCTTCATCGCCTCGATGATCAGCAACGTATCGCCTTCCTTGACCGTATCGCCGATCGAAACGAACGGATCGCTGCCCGGCTGCGCCGAAAGGAAGGCGGTCCCGACCATCGGCGACTTGACCGCCGCGCCTTGCGCTTCGGCGGGCACGCCGAGATCTTCCTTGCCGGCCATTGGCGGCGCCGACAGTGCCGGGGCGGGGACGGCTGCAGTTTGGAATGCCGCGCCCATTCCGGCCGCGGCGATCATCGCCGGAGGCTCGCGCTTGACCTTGATCTTGCGGTCGCCGTCCTCGACCTCGATCTCGGTCAGCTCCTGCTCGCGGAGCAGCTCGGCGAGCGCGCGCACGAGCTTGGGATCGATCCGCATGGCGCCGCCTTTGTCGGACTTGGGGGCTTCGGCCATCTTCTGTTCCCCTATTGAATCTGGCTCTTGGCCTGCGTTCCGGCTGCTCCCTTGCAGAGGTGCGCAGCGGCGTCCAGTGCGAGCACATAGCCCAAGGCGCCCATGCCGACGATCGCCCCGCGCGCGACCTGCGCGATCATGCTCGAGCGGCGATAATGTTCACGCGCATAGACGTTGGTCATATGCACCTCGATCACCGGCACCGTCAGTACCGCCACCGCATCGCGCAGCGCGATCGAGGTATGGGCATAAGCGCCGGCATTGATGATCACCGCCGAGGCCTTGGCCAGCGCTTCATTGACCCAGTCGACCAATACGCCCTCATGGTTCGACTGGCGGATGTCGAGCTTGAGCTTGAGGTTGCGCGCGCGTTGCTCGAGCATGGCATTGATCTCGGCCAGCGTCTGGGTGCCATACAAGCGCGGCTCGCGCGTTCCGAGCAGATTGAAGTTGGGCCCATTGAGGACGAAAATGGTATCGGTCATGTGCCTTGGTCGATTGCCTCCGGCTTGCTGGCTTCTTATCTGGCTACCCCCTAGCCGTTCGTGCCGAGCGAAGTCGAGGCGCGTCAGCGCGGGACGAATGGAGAATGTGCGTGTCGGTTGATGGCTCTTTGTCGGTCCGCATCAATGGCGAGCACCGCCGCGTGCCCGGTGCGACGACGCTCGCCGAGATGATCAATTCGCTCGGTTTCGATCCGCATCGCGTCGCGGTCGAGCGCAATCTCGCGATCGTCCCGCGCGCGGAGTTCGCCACCTCGTGCGTCGAGGACGGCGACGATTATGAAATCGTCCAGTTCGTCGGGGGAGGCTAAGTGAACGCGCCGCAGAGCATCGCCGCCGAT
>JBDSTQ010000159.1:0-4044 GCA_039928195.1 Sphingomicrobium sp. | reverse complement strand
AAGCACTCCGGCGAAGCGGCTGATATGGCCAAAAACATCGACCTGGATGCCCTTGGCATTGTCGATCAATGTGTCGGCGTTGGCGGCGCTGGCGAGCAATGCCGCGGCGAGCGCGAGGAGCGGTTTGTGCATGCCTCCGCGCATAGCATTGTTCGTCGCGGGCGGAAGCGCTACGCCCGCCGCCGAATGATCGAACCCCCAAGCATTGCCGAAATCCGCGCCGCCGCGGAGCGCATCCACGGCGCCGTCATTCGCACCCCGATGCTGGTCAGCCGGACGCTGTCGGACATCGTCGGCGCCGAAATCTGGCTCAAGTTCGAAAACCTTCAGTTCACCGCCGCCTACAAGGAGCGCGGCGCGCTCAATAAATTGCTCCAGTTGACGCCCGAGGAGCGCGCGCGCGGGGTGATCGCGGCATCCGCCGGCAACCATGCCCAGGCGGTCGCCTATCACGGCAAACGGCTCGGCATTCCGGTGACTATCGTCATGCCCGAGCCGACCCCGACGGTGAAAGTGATGCAGACCGAAGGGCATGGCGCGGCGGTCGTTTTGTTCGGCGCGATGTTCGACGACGCTTATGCCAAAGCGCGCGAACTGACGCTCGAGAATGGCTTCGTCTTCGTCCATCCGTTCGACGACCGCGACATCATCGCCGGCGCCGGCACGCTCGGGCTCGAAATGCTCGAGGACGCGCCCGAACTCGACACCATCGTCGTGCCGATTGGCGGCGGCGGGCTAATGTCGGGAATCGCCATCACCGCGCGCGCGATCAAGCCCGACATCGAACTGGTCGGGGTCGAGGCCGAGCTTTACCCGTCGATGAAATGCGCGGTCGAGGGCTGCGCGATGCCGCTCGGCGGCGACACGCTCGCCGAAGGGATTGCAGTCAAGGAACCGGGCGCGCTCACCGCGAGCATCCTCAAGCAACTGGTCAACGAATTCGTGCTGGTGTCCGAACGCGACCTCGAACGCGCGGTGGCGATGCTCGTCGGGATTGAAAAGACCGTTGTCGAGGGCGCCGGCGCGGCGGGGCTCGCCGCGATCCTCGCCAATCCCAAGCGCTTTGCCGGCAAGAAAGTCGCGACCATATTGTGCGGCGGCAATATCGACACCCATCTGCTCGCCAATGTGCTCGTCCGCGACCTCGTCCGTCAGGGCCGCATCGCGCGGCTCCGAGTCAATGCCGAGGACCGCCCCGGCGCGCTCGCCGCGATCACCGCCAAATTCGTCGAGGCGCGGGTCAACATCATCGAGATCAACCACAGCCGCATTTTCACCCGCTTGCCCGCCAAGGACACGGTGATCGAGGTCGAGTGCGAGGCCCGCGACGCGGCGGCGATTGACGATGTCGTGCGCCGGCTCGAAGACGGCGGTTTCCACGTCGAGCGCGTGCTCCTCGATTAGGCGCGCTTGTCCCTCGCCGGGACAGGCCCGCGAGATTCGTTACGCCTGCGATGAGCGAAGGCTTTCCAAGCGCGTTGACCAGTCGCATAAAGGTTTTCGTAACCAACCATGAAGGGCTCGCGGGTGAGCGCACCATTTCGCTTCCCTAAATTCTTCGTCACCAACCCGAGCCCGTGCCCCTATCTTCCGGGCAAGGTCGAGCGGAAGGTGTTTACGGAGCTGAGCGGCCGCCATTCGAGCGAGCTCAACGAAGCACTTGGCCGAATCGGATTCCGCCGCTCGCAATCGGTTGCTTACCGCCCGAGCTGCATCGACTGCTCGGCGTGCGTGTCGGTGCGCGTTCTGGCGCGCGAATTCACCGCCAGCGCAACCCAGCGCAAACTGATGCGGCGCCACGCCGACCTCGAGATCCGCGCGTGCAAGCCGTGGACCACCGAGGAGCAATATCAATTGCTCCGCCGCTATCTTTCGGCGCGCCATCCCGGCGGCGGGATGGCCGAAATGGACGAAAGCGACTTCGCCGACATGGTCGAGCAGACCCCGGTGCGGACTTACATGATCGAATATCGCGAGCCGTCGTCGGGTGGCCGGCTGGGCAAATTGATCGGCGCTTGCCTGAGCGACCAGCAGGGCGATGGCCTGAGCATGATCTACAGCTTTTTCGACGTCGGGCCGCAGGCGCGCCAGGGGCTCGGCACGTTCATCATCCTCGACCATATCCTGCGCGGCGCGCGCGCCGATCTGCCCTACGTCTATCTCGGTTACTGGGTCGAAGGCTCGTCGCGCATGGCCTACAAAACCAGCTTCCGCCCGCTCGAACGCCTCGGCCGCGACGGCTGGCGCCGTTTCGAAACCGGCGCGCAAGACAAGGAACCCTCGGTACCGATGATCCTGCCCGAGCGCCGGCATCCGCACCGCTTGCTGGTCGACGCCTAGCGCCGTCACTCGCTTAACCATTTCCGTCGACTTATCGTCAATCAGCGCCGGTTAAACCGCACTCTGCCCGGAGTGCTCGCCCGCCATGTTTCATCAGCCGATTTCCGCCGCCGCCACGTCGCGCAGCACGACCCTGGCCGAACTGCTCGGCGCGTTCAGTTACGCGCTCGATATCACCGAGGGTCAGCCCGCGGGCCATGGCGTGCGCAGCTGTTTCATCGGCAGCCGCATCGGGCAACAGCTCGGCCTCGGGACGCGCGACCGCCACGAGCTCTATTACACCTTGCTGCTCAAGGACCTCGGCTGCTCGAGCAACGCCGCGCGCATCTGCGAATTGTACGAAGCCGACGACCGCGCGTTCAAACAAGGCTATAAGACCGTCGGCACCAGCCTTGCCGCAACGCTTCACTTCGTCTTTTCGCGGACCGCGGCTCAGGCTCCGCTCCACCGCCGCATCGGGGCCATCGGCAACATCCTCAAAAACGGCGATGCGATCGCGCAGGAGCTGATTGTGTCGCGCTGCACGCGCGGCGCCGACATCGCCCGCACGCTGCGTTTTGCGGATGGCGTTTGCGACGGCATTTACAGCCTCGACGAGCATTGGGACGGGTCGGGCCGGCCAGGCCGCGTGGCGGGCGAGGCGATCCCCTTGTTCGCGCGCATCGCCTTGCTCGCGCAGATTGCCGACGTCTTCCACCGTCATGCCGGGCGCCGCGCGGCCGAAGATGAAATCCAGCGTCGGGCGGGGAACTGGCTCGACCCGAAGCTTACGGCCGCGTTCGCCAGGGTCGCGTCCGCACCGGACTTCTGGTCCACCGTCGAATCCCCGTTCATCGACGCTCGGCTGGTAGCTCTGGCGCCGCCCGAGGAAAGCGTTGCCGTCGACGACGATTATCTCGACGCCATCGCCGCCGCGTTCGGCCAAGTGATCGACGCCAAGAGCCCGTACACCTCGGGCCATTCGGCGCGGGTCGCCGATCTCGCGCAGGGCATCGGGCGCGAATTGGGCGTGTCGCCCGCGCGCCAGTCATGGCTGCGCCGCGCCGGTCTGCTCCACGACATCGGCAAGCTGGGCGTATCCAACGCGATCCTCGACAAGCCCGGTTCGCTCAATCAGGCCGAGTGGGTCGAAATGCGCGGTCACGCCGGCCATACGCGCGAAATTCTCGACCGCGTCGGCGCTTTGTCCGAGCTCGCCGACGTCGCCGCGGCGCATCACGAGCGGCTCGACGGTGCCGGCTACCCGCGCGGCCTCGCCGACCAGCAAATCCGCCGCGAAACGCGGATCATCACTGTGTGCGATTTCTACGATGCGCTGACCGCCGACCGCCCATATCGCGCGGCAATGGATAGCGACGCGGCGCTAAAGGTCATGGCGGCGGAGGTCGGCGTGGCGATCGACGGCGACTGCTTCGACGCATTGCGCGCGATCGCCACCTGAACCCCGGGAGTGCATGAAAAAAGGCGGAGCGATTGCTCGCCCCGCCTCCTTCGCCCCCAGGAGAAGAGTTTACGCGACCGCGGCGATCGGCGCGACGGCTTCGTCGCCCTCGACTTCGCGCAGCACATAGCCGCGGCCCCACACGGTCTCGATATAATTGGCGCCGCCGCAAGCCAGCGAAAGCTTCTTGCGCAGCTTGCAGATGAACACGTCGATGATCTTCAACTCGGGCTCGTCCATCCCGCCGTAGAGATGGTTCAAGA
>JBDSTQ010000158.1:0-3404 GCA_039928195.1 Sphingomicrobium sp. | reverse complement strand
TCAACGCGATGCGCCGCGACCTCAAGATGAGCGCGGTGCCGCTGCGCCTCGAGTTCCGCGGCGGCAAGAACCCGTTCGAGGGGCGTCCTCGCTGATTGGCGCTAAGGCAAAGTTTACTGTTTGGCGGCTAACACCGTTGGCAGTGGACCACGGCCGGACGATGTTCGGCCCCGGGGGAGAATAAGGTGGCCGACCAAGCTGCGGACATCATCGACTGGGCCTATTTCGAGAAAAGCCGGACCGAAATGGGTCCCGGCTTCATCCGGATTTTGAGCTATTTCAAAGAGGATGGGACCAAGTCGATCGCCCAGATCGAGGCCGCGATGCGCGCCGAAAATGCGACCGCGCTGGTGATGCCGGCGCACACGCTGAAAGGCGAAGCGCGCCAGCTCGGCGCCGAGCCGCTGGCGGTGATCGCCGAGCTGATCGAGACCACCGCGCGCTTCTGCGTCGAATCGCGGCGCTTTCCCGATGAGCTGGTGCCCGAAGTTGTCGCGCTGCGCCGATTGTTCAACGACACCCTCGACCAATTCGACAAAGCGACCAACCCGCTCATGACCCGCGCCGCACCCGGCGGCTTTGGCCGCAAGGTCAATAATCAGGATTTCGGGCGGATCTAGGCGGCCGTGAAAGCAACACCGAGGCGCGTCGCCTGGGCAAGGAGCTTTTTGTCGCGGGTTAACAGGCTGCCTTGATCGAACAGCCGCGCGGACAGGAGGAGATGGGTGTCGACGTAGTCGATGCCGGTCCCGGCCAATTTCGCCCATTCGATAAACGCGCTCGCCTCTTCAGGCGAACCGACCGGAGCCGGTGGCAGTTCATCCATAGTCTCACGCACAGCCCCTTTCTTTGGCAGGCCATGCAGCAGCAGCTCGCCGCGAACAAAAGGGTGAAGCAGGATTGGCGCGTCCCCGATCAGCGCATCCAGGGGTGTGTCCTTTCCGCGGAAATACTCCACCCAGATCGAGGTATTGACGATGATCACTCAGGATTGATGAAATCGGGCGGCCGGCGTCGTGGGACGGGTGTCGAGCCTAAATTCGGAATCGACCCCTTGAGCGCGGCGAGACGGCGCTGCGCTTCGCGTGCGATAAGGCTTTCGAGACCCATGCGTACAAGAGCCGATCGTTCCTTAACTCCGGTGTACTCAGCGGCTTTGGAAATGAGTTCATCATCAAGATTGATAGTTGTGCGCATGCATCAGACTTAGCATCAGTTGATGCATCTTTCAATGCATCCGCGAGCGCGGCGTCGGTGCTCATCAGCAGTTGAGGGACGAAGCCTTCGTGCGCGGGGCGGCGGCCGGCGAGGGAACTTGCTCAGAGCCAGCTGCTGATCTGCTCCAGCGGCTTTTTCCTCAGGGCATGCCGCGGCACGACCGCGTTGGGCGCCGGATGGCCTGCGACGATGATCATCACCGGCTTCTCATCGGCGGGGCGTCCGCAAATCTCGCGCAGGAATCCCATCGGAGAGGGCGTGTGCGTAAGGGTCGCGAGACCTGCCCGATGAAGCGCCGCAAGCAGCAATCCGCAGGCGATCCCGACGCTCTCGGTAACGTAATAATTGGTCTTCCTGTCGCCCGGCTCCAGCCCGCCGCGCCTTTGGCCGAACACGACGATGTGCCACGGCGCGACGTCGAGGTAGTGTTTGTCCTCGTCGGTGCCGAGCGGCGCCAGCGCCTCCAGCCACTCTTGCCCCGCCTTGCCGGCGTAGAAAGCGCTTTCCTCTTTCTCCGCCTCGACCCGGATGCGGTGCTTGATCTCTGGCGAGGAGACCACCGCGAAATGCCACGGCTGGTGATTGGCACCCGACGGGGCGGTGCCGGCAGCAAAAATCGCCTGCTCGATCACCTCGCGCGGGACTGGCGCGTCGGAAAACATGCGGCACGAGCGGCGCGTCGAAATCTCTTCGCGAAACGCCCGGGTGCGCGCCAGTCGCTCGTCATCGCTGAGCTCGGGGAGCTGAGTGTAAGGAACCGACGGGACGTCGCGCATCAGGCCAGCGCCGCGTCGGTGCCCATCAGCTTGGGGAAAAAGCCTTCGTGCGCGGCGCGGAGGTCGGCGAGGGGGATGTCGTATTCTCCAGAGCCGTACGTCTCAAATCGGAGCGTGGATCCGCCTGTAGAGCCAATTAGCTCGCAGGCCACACCGGCAGCGGCCGCCAGCTGACGAACGGTTCCTGCGACGTTTGAGGTGACCACGTATCGGCCTTGGTCTTCGCCAAAAACAGTGGCAGACAATGATCCGAAGCCATGGTCGATAATCATTGAAGCGCCGAGGTTACCAACGAGCGCCATCTCAGCGAGCGCTACCGCCAGACCTCCGTCAGATACATCATGAACTGCGGTCAGGTCTCCCGAAACGATCAACTCGCGGAGCAAAATTCCACATCGCTGCTCAGCATCGAGGTCAACGCTTGGAGGGAAGCCACCGTTAAAGTCGTGAATCTCGCTGAGCCAGAGTGACTGTCCGAGATGTCCTGGCGGTAGGCCGCTCGACTGCGTAGGCGGATCGCCGAGAACCAAGATTGTCTCACCCTCGTTCTTAAACCCAATCGTTGCCGACTTCTCCCAATCGTCCAGCAACCCCACACCGCCGATCGCCGGCGTGGGCAAAATCGCACTTCCTCCGCCGGTCGCCTTGCTCTCGTTGTACAAACTGACATTCCCGCTCACGATCGGGAAATCGAGCGCCCGACACGCGTCGCCCATGCCGCGCAGGCACTCGACGAACTGGGCCATGATCTCGGGGCGCTGGGGGTTGCCGAAATTGAGGCAGTTGGTCACCGCGAGCGGCTTCGCGCCGACCGCGCACAAATTGCGATACGCCTCGGCGATCGCCTGCTTGCCGCCTTCATAGGGGTCGGCATAGCAATAGCGCGGGGTGCAGTCGGTGGTCATCGCCAGCGCTTTTTTCGAGCCGTGGACGCGGACCACCGCGGCGTCGCCGCCGGGCCGCTGGACGGTGTCGCCGCCGACTTGCTGATCATATTGCTCCCACACCCAGCGGCGGCTGGCGAGCGCGGGCGAGGCCATGAGCTTAAGCAAATCGGCGGCGATGTCGGTGCTTTCGGGCACCTCGCCGAGCGGCTTCACCTGCGCCCAAGCTTTATACTCGTCGAGGCTCAGATGCGGGCGGTCATATTCGGGGGCGTCGTCGGCGAGCGGGCCGAGCGGGATGTCGCACACCACTTCGCCATTCCATTCGAGCACCATGTGGCCGGTATCGGTGACCTCGCCGATGACCGCGAAATCGAGCTCCCATTTGTGGAAGATCAACTCGGCTTCGGCCTCGCGCCCAGGCTTGAGCACGATCAGCATCCGTTCCTGCGATTCGGACAGCATCATTTCGTACGGGGTCATGCCGGTTTCGCGGCACGGCACCTGATTCATGTCGAGGCGGATG
>JBDSTQ010000157.1:0-5602 GCA_039928195.1 Sphingomicrobium sp. | reverse complement strand
CTTCTCGAGCATGTTGCGATAGCCGAGGAACTTGAGCTTATACTGCTCCTCGGGGTCCTTGGGCAGCGGATAGACATAGTTCGAATTGACATCGTCGGGGCCAAGCTTGACCATTACCGTCGACGCCCGTCCGACCTTGATCAGCGCGGCGCGCGTCGGGCCGTCGAGCTTGCCCGTCTTGGGCAGACCGTTCGCTTCCTGAAATCCGTTCAGCGCGAGCTTGAACGAGCTGCCATCCTTGCCGTCGATCGCCCCGGGCGAGAAGCCGGCGACGTCAAGCAGCACCTGGGCGTGGAACAGATCGCCCTTGATCGGCGATCCCGGCGTTCCCGGCGCGACCCAGCCTTTGGCGCTGGCCGCGCCATCCTTGGCGGCCTGCGCGCCAAGCTTGCTGTCGGCGGGACCCGCTTTGGCGGCAGCCGGCTTCGTCGCCGCCGCAGGCGATGCGGGTTTCGCCTGCTGCGCGTCGGCGGCGGCGGTGACAAGCGCAACAAGCGCAAGGGCGGTGATCGGCGGCAAAATACGCAACGTTGCTCTCCTCGGGGGGATGAAGGTTCGGACGTGCAACGATGCAGGCGGCAAGAGTTTCCCATGCACACCGGCGATCATCCGCCGCTCACCAGATGCGCGGCCGCGATCGGTGATGCTCAGCCAGCGATTGGCAAGTCGGTTCGGCTGACGCACACTGCCCCGCGTGTCGAGCGATCCGGACAAACCGTTTTACGAAGCCGCAGGCTTTCCCTTCGCCGAGCAGCATTCGGAGCTGCGCGCCGGGATCGGCCGCAATGTCGGCGCCACGCTCGACTCGCGGCAAGGGCTCTGGCGCCTGTGCTCGCCGCGCGCGGCGCAGCTGTATTTATGCGAAAACTTCCTGACCCCCGACGAATGCCGCGGAATCAATGCCCAGATCGACGCCGGGTCTTACCCCTCCCCGCTCCACGAGAAAGAAAAGCATGACGGGGTCAGGACCAGCCACAGTTGCAATCTCAACATCTACGACCCGCTGATTGCCGACGTCGAGACGCGCATCGCCAATTTACTCGGGATCGAGCGCTCCTGGGGCGAGCCGCTGCAGGGCCAGCGTTACGAAGTCGGCCAATGCTTCAAGGACCATGTCGACTTTTTCTACATCGACCAGCCCTATTGGGCCGAATATGAGCCGCGCGGCGGGCAGCGGACGTGGACCGCGATGATCTATCTGTCCGACAGCGTGGTCGGCGGCGGCACGCGCTTCGGATTGCTCGACCTGGAAATCAAACCCCGGCTCGGGCGCCTGCTAATCTGGAATAATATGGCCGCCGACGGCGAACCCAATGGCTGGATGATGCATGCCGGCCAGCCGGTCGAGGACGGAGTCAAATATATCGTGACCAAATGGTACCGCGAGCGGACCGTGGTTTGACGCCGCTGCTCTAGTTGACCGGCTCCGGCACCGCGACGATCCGCAAAGTCACCAGCCACTGACCCGAATCGATCGCCGGCGCGCCAACGATCAACGACAAATCGCTTTCCAGCGCTACCGCGGTCTCGCCTCGCTTCAACTTTCGCGGTGCAGTCGCGGCCACGGTCGAAGCACATTGGACGAGCGCGGCGGCCTGCGCTTCGGCGGCGCCGAACGCGTCGCCGGGAAAGGCCCAGCCGCAGCGGTATTCGGTGCGCCTGAGCGTGCACACGCCGGGCTGCATTTTGAGCGATCGGAGCGATGGAAAATCGGTTCGTGCCTGGCGGATCAGGCGGCTCATCGGCGCACAGCCATCAGCCGGAGCAGCCGCTGCCAGCGGAGTTCCTACCGAAGTTCCGACCAAAACGGCCGCTGCCATCCGTGCCGATTTCATCGCCAACCTCCGCTTTACGCAACCGCTCTCGCACCGGATCTACTATAAAAAACCTTCACGCATTGGCCAGTGCCGCAGCGAAGGCGGCGACCGCAGCGCGCGGGTCTTCGGCGCTCCACACCGCCTGGCACACCGCGATGAAATCGGCGCCGGCGGCGACCAACGGCCGCGCATTGGCGGGCGTAATCCCGCCGATCGCCACGCACGGAATTTCGAACAACGCCGACCACCAGCTGAGGATCGCCGGCGGCGGGCGGTAATGCGACGGCTTGGTGGTGGTTTCGTAAAAGGCGCCGAACGCGACGTAATCGGCGCCCGCTTCGCCTGCTTCCATTGCGAAATGGCGGCTGTCGTGACAGGTCTTGCCGATCTGCGCCGCGGCGCCGAGCACCGCGCGCGCCTCGCGCACGTCGCCGTCGGACTGACCAAGGTGCACCCCGTCGGCGCCAAGCCGTTTGGCCAGCGCCACGCTGTCGTTGACGATGAAAGTCACCTCGGCGTCGGCGCAGATCCGCTGGAGCGGCTCGGCGAGGCGCGCCAGCGCATGTTCGTCGATATCCTTGACGCGCAGTTGGAAGGCCGCGGCGCCCCCGCCCGACAGCGCCGCGCGCAGCCGTTCGGGAAACGCGCCGCCGACGTCGGGCGGGCTGATCAGGTAAAGTTTGGCGGGCTCGGTCCGCGGCGGCGGCGCGAAGCGCGAATAATCGAAATCATCGTCGTTCATTGGCGGCTCATTAGCGAAGCCGCAGCAGCGGTCCAATGAAACGCGCTTTGCTTCTCGCCGCGCCGCTCGCGCTCGCCGCTTGCGCCAGCTACCTGCCCGGCTCGGGATATCCGCCCCCGCCGCCGCCTCCGGTCGTGTGGGGCAACGCCACGGCAACCATCGGCTTCGGCGGCCAGGCCGTGCTCAACGGCTTGCGCGTCCGCGCGCTCACGGTGATCGAGGACAGCCGCTGCCCGATCAACGCGCGCTGCGTGTGGGCCGGACGGCTGATTCTCACGGTCGAAATCGACCAGCCCGGCGCGGGTCCGGCACGAATCAACCTGACGCTTGGTCAGCCGCAACCGGTCGCCGGCGGAACGCTGACTTTGGTCGCCGCCGAACCGGGCAAACTCGCCGGGGCCGAGGGCAATCCGCCGGCCAGCCGGTTCACCTTTGAGCTGACGCCCTAAGCAACCGACGCTTCGTAAATTTCGTCGATCGCCGTGCCAAGCGTGCGGTCGAACTCCGCGTCGCTCTGCTGATCGCGCAAGTCGGCCAGCAACGCGCGGCTGAAGCTCGCGATCATCCCCGGATTTTTCGCCAGCTCGGTGCACGCCTCGGCGCGGCTGAACCCGCCCGACAGCGCAACCACGCGCAGCACTTTGGGATGGCCGATCAACGGCGCGAACAGCCCCGCCGCGGTCGGCAGCGAAAGCTTGAGCATGACCTGCTCGCCGTCGGGCATGGCCTCGAGCCGCTTGAGGATTTCGGCCAGCAGAATGCGGTCGGCCGCCGCGCGCTCGGCGCTTTTGATGTTCACTTCGGGCTCGATGATCGGCATCAACCCGTGCGCCAGCACTTGCCGCGCAACGTCGAACTGCTGTGCGACAATCGCCGCAATGCCGCCGGCGTTGGCGAGGTTGATCACCGAGCGCTCCTTGGTCCCGAACACGCCAAGCCCCTTGGCCCGCGTCAGCAAGCCATCGAGCTCGGGCATTGCCTTCATCATCTGGACGCCGTCGCGCTCTTCCTCGAGGCCCCTGTCGATCTTGATGAACGGGACCACACCGATGTCGGTCAGCGCCTGCGGGGTTGATTTCCCGCGGACCTCTCCGTCCATCGTCCGCTCGAACAGAATCGCGCCGATGACCTTGCCGCCGCAGAAGGATGGCGCGCCGATGATCCGCGAGCGCATCGCGTGAATAAGGGCGTACATCTCCTCGTCACTGCTCCACGCGCCCGCGTCGACGCCGTAACCGGCGAGTGCCTTGGGGGTCGATCCGCCCGACTGGTCGAGCGCGGCGATGAACCCGTCGCCGCGCGCGATTATCTGCTTCATCTCGTCGTTGGTCATTGGTCTTCCTGTCTTTCGAGCGCCGCCACCCCGGGCAGCGTCCGCCCTTCCATCCATTCGAGAAACGCTCCGCCTGCGGTCGAGACGAAGGTGAAATCGCTTGCCACCCCGGCATGATTAAGTGCGGCCACCGTATCCCCGCCGCCGGCAACCGAAACCAGGCTGCCGTCGTTGGTCAATGCCGCCGCAGTCTTCGCCAGCGCCACCGTCGCGGTGTCGAACGGCGGGGTTTCAAACGCGCCCAATGGCCCGTTCCACACCAAAGTGCGGCAATTCTTGAGCACATCGGCAAGCGCCTCGACCGCCGCCGGGCCAATATCGAGGATCATTTCGTCGGCCGCGACTTCATGCACATTGCACGTCCGCAGGCTCGGCGGATTGGGCGCGAATTCCTTGGCGACGACGACATCGTAAGGCAAATGGATCGTGCACCCCGCCGCTTCGGCCTGATCGAAGATCGCATTGGCCTCGCCCGTCAGATCATGCTCGGCGAGCGACTTGCCGACATTCACCCCGCGCGCGGCGAGGAAGGTGTTGGCCATGCCGCCGCCGATGATCAGATGATCGACCTTGCCGACGAGATGGCCGAGCACCGCGAGCTTGGACGAAACCTTGGCGCCGCCAACCACCGCCGCGACCGGCCGCTCGGGATTGCCGAGCGCTTTCTCGAGCGCCTTCAATTCCGCCTCCATCGCGCGCCCGGCGAAGCTCGGCAGAAAATGCGTGATGCCCTCGGTCGAGGCGTGCGCGCGATGCGCCGAGGAAAATGCGTCATCGACATAAAAATCGCCGAGCGCAGCCATCGCCTTGGCCAGCGCCGGATCGTTCTGCTCCTCCCCGTCGTGGAAGCGCGTGTTCTCCAGAATGCCGATATTGCCCGCCAGCATCGTCGCGATCCCGCGCTGCGCTTCCGCCCCCTGGCAATCTTCGACAAACCGCACCGACCGTCCGCTCAGCATCGCCAGCGGCCGCACCAGTTGCGCGGTCGACATGTCGGGCCGGTTCTCGCCCTTGGGCCGGCCAAAATGCGACAGCAGCAGCACGATCGCGCCGCGGTCGCTCAATTCGAGCACCGTCGGCAGCAATGCGCGCAGCCGCGTGTCATCAGTCACCGACGCCCCCTCCATCGGGACATTGAGATCGACCCGCACAAGCACGCGCTTGCCGGTTAGATCATCGGGCAGATCGTCGAGGGTTTTGAAGCTCGTCATTTGGTCGATTTAAATCCGCTCATCCTGAGTAGCCGGGCGGGAGCTCACAATTTCGCCATCACCATCGCGGTATCGACCATGCGATTCGAAAAACCCCATTCATTGTCGTACCAGCTGACCACGCGAACCAACTTGCCTTCGATCACCGCGGTCTCGAGGCTGTCGATGGTCGAACTCGCGGGCGTGTGCATGAGGTCGATCGAAACCAGCGGCTCGTCGGTATAATCGAGGATGCCCTTGAGCCGCGCGGTCTGCGACGCCGCCTTGAGGATTTGATTGACCTCCTCGCGCGTGGTGTCGCGCGAGGGCGTGAAGGTCAGGTCGACCAGGCTGACGTCGGGCACTGGAACGCGGATCGCCGAGCCGTCGAGCTTGCCCTTCAACTCAGGAAGCACTTCGCCGACCACGCGAGCGGCACCGGTCGTCGTGGGAATGATCGACATCCCCGCCGCCCGCGCCCGGCGCGGATCGGAGTGGATCTGGTCGAGGATCTTCTGGT
>JBDSTQ010000156.1:0-2627 GCA_039928195.1 Sphingomicrobium sp. | reverse complement strand
GAGGGTGTCAGCGACATCCGCGACGAATCGAGCCGCAAGGGCGTGCGCATCGTCATCGATTTGAAGCGCGACGCGACCCCCGACGTCGTCCTCAACCAATTGTGGCGCCACACCCCGGCGCAATCGTCGTTCCCCGCCAACATGCTCGCGATCCGCGGCGGCCGCCCCGAGACGCTCACGCTGCGCGACTTCATCGAAGCCTTCATTCGCTTCCGTGAGGAGGTCATCACCCGCCGCTCGAAGCATGAGCTGCTGAAAGCGCGCGAGCGGGCGCATATCTTGCTCGGGCTGGTGGTCGCGGTGACCAATCTCGACGAGGTCGTCCGCCTGATCCGCGGCTCGGCCAGCCCGGCGGCGGCGCGCGAGGCGCTGCTCGCGCGCGACTGGTCGGGCGAACAGATTCGTCCGTACATCATGCTGGTCGAGGCGGTCGAGCCGCAGGCCGCGAGCGAAACCTATCGCCTGTCCGAAGCCCAGGTGAAGGCGATCCTCGAGCTTCGCCTCCACCGCCTGACCGCGCTCGGCCGCGACGAGATCGGCAAGGAGCTCGAGGGGCTCGCCGGAACGATCACCGCCTTGCTCGAGATTCTCGGCAACCGCGCGCGCCTCTACGAAGTGATGCGCGAGGAGTTCGACCAGGTCGAGGCCGACCTCGCCACCCCGCGGATGAGCGAGATCGCCCCCGCCTTCGACGGCCTCGACGACGAGGATCTGATCGAGCGCGAGGAGATGGTCGTGACGGTCACGCTGACCGGCTACATCAAGCGCACGCCATTGGCGCTGTTCCGCGAGCAGAAGCGCGGCGGCAAGGGCCGCTCGGGGATGGCGACCAAGGACGAGGACGCGATCACCAATCTGTTCGTCACCTCGACCCATAATCCGGTGCTGTTCTTCTCCTCGACCGGCAAGGTCTACCGGATGAAGGTGTGGCGCCTGCCCGAGGGCGGGCCGACCGCACGCGGACGGCCGATGGTCAACCTGCTCCCGCTGGCCGAGGGCGAGACGATCTCGACCGTGCTCGCATTGCCCGAGGACGAGGCCGAATGGGGCGGCGTGCACATCATGTTCGCCACCGCCAACGGCACCGTCCGGCGCAACAGCATGGACGCCTTCACCAACGTCCCGACCGCGGGCAAGATCGCGATGCGCTTCGGCGTCAGCGATGGCGAGGCCGAAGGCGAGGCGATCGGCGACCCGACCGACCGCCTGATCGCGGTCGAGCTGCTCAGCGAGGACGACGACGTCCTGCTCGCCACGCGCCACGGCAAGGCGATCCGGTTCAAATCGACCGACGTTCGCGAATTCCAGTCGCGCACCTCGACCGGGGTGCGCGGCATTCGCCTGCTCGGCGACGATGCGGTCATCTCGATGTCGATCCTGACCCGCGTCGGCACCACGCAGGAGGAGCGCGAGGCGTATCTCCGCTTTGCCCCGTGGAAGGGCGAGCGCGGCGGCGACTGCCCGCTTCCGCCCGACCGCCTGAGCGAATTGTTCGAGCGCGAGCAATTCATCCTGACGGTCACTCAAAACGGCTACGGCAAGCGCACGTCGGCGTACGAATATCGCCGCACCAACCGCGGCGGTCAGGGCATCACCAACATCGACACCAGCGAGCGCAACGGCTGCGTCGTCGCCAGCTTCCCGGTGATGCCGGGTGAGCAATTGATGCTGGTTACCGATCAGGCGAAAGTGATCCGCACCACCGTCGGCGACATCCGCATCGCCGGGCGCAATACGATGGGCGTGACGATCTTCCGCGTCAGTGGCAACGAGCAGGTCGTCAGCGTCGCCAAGATCGACGAAAGCGACGAGGAGGTCGAGCTCGACGGCGACGGCACGATCGCGCCCGACGATGGCGCGGGGGTCGGCGCCGACGAGCTCGACAAGCCCGCTGATCCCGAAATGGACCAAGGCGGCGGCGCGTAACGGAACGCCCGAGCCGCCGCCCACGTTGACTTGGACGATCAGCCAAGGAGACCAAGATGCCGCTCCCCAACCGCGCCCTCGTGCTTGTCCTCGACGGGCGTAAGCTGCTGTTCTTCCGCAACCACGGCGACGACAATCAGATCGACTTGCGCACCGAGGCGCACGACCAGCGCGCCGACGCCAAGGACAGCGATTTGAAGACCGATGCGCCGGGCGCGACGCAACAGAGCGGCGGGTTCGGCCGATCGACGATGGAGGAAACCGACGTTCATCAGCAGGAAGAGGACAATTGGGTCAAGGACGCCGCCGACCAACTCAAGCGGCGCGCGCTCGCCAATGATTTCCAGCACTTGTGCATCATTGCCCCGCCCAAAGCCCTCGGCGTCCTGCGCAAGGCGCTCCATAAGGAAGTCGAGCGGCGCATCCTGTGCTCGATCAACAAGGAAATGAGCGGCCGCACGACCCCCGATATCGAGGCGCTGATCGTCAGCGAGACTGCGGCGAAGGAGCCCGCGGACGTGTAGGCGAACAGGTCGACCACGTCGGCTGCCGGCGCCACCGCCGTGAGCAGCAGCGAGCGGTGGCACCCGCCCGGATCGCGCTCGAAGCACAGCAGGGCGCTCAGCTTGTCCGCCGCCAATTCGACCATCTGCGCGCCTTGCGCCATCGCCTCGGGCAATTCGAGCTGACCGGCGTAAATC
>JBDSTQ010000155.1:0-2741 GCA_039928195.1 Sphingomicrobium sp. | reverse complement strand
TCGGCATCGCCGTACCAGCGATCATGTTGCGCCCACGGCGCCGCCGGATCGGCGCGCTCGAGCTTGTGGCGCTGAACGAAGCGCGACAATTTGGTCAGCACAATGCGGTTCTGGTCGAGCGTCAGCTGGCGCTCAATCGCGCGCGCCTCGCCGCCGCCGGTGCGGTCGATGACGATGATCCGCTGGACTTCGTCATCCTTCATGAAGCGCTGCGTCAGCGGGCCGATCGCGAACGCCAGCGGCAAGATGAGCAAGGTCAGCCAGAAGCTGCGCATCGCCGCGATCTGGCGAAATTCGCGCGCGGCGATGATCAGGATGT
This sequence comes from Sphingomicrobium sp., assembly GCA_039928195.1. Classification (GTDB taxonomy): domain Bacteria; phylum Pseudomonadota; class Alphaproteobacteria; order Sphingomonadales; family Sphingomonadaceae; genus Sphingomicrobium. The sequence continues at coordinate 2,422 of JBDSTQ010000155.1, read as the reverse complement.
TCTTCACGGCTGGGTCTCCAGCGGGCCGACAATATGCAGGAAGACGTCGTGGAGGCTCGCCCGGCGTTCCTCGAAGCGGCGCAGCGGGACGCTTGCGGCAGTGCATTGCTCGAGCAGGTCTCCGGGCGCGACGCCGGGCGCCAGTTGGACGTCCCACTCGCGCCAGCCATGGTCGTGCTTGCCGGCTTCCGTTGCGCTGGCGACACCGGCGAGGCGGGCAGGCGAATCGCGCGCGATCAGCGACAGCCGCGCGGGAAGCTCGGCGCGCGCCTGATCGAGCGTGCCCTCGAAGCGCTTCTTGCCGCCTGCGAGGAGCAGCAAGCGGTCGCACAGCCGCTCGGCATGCTGCATCACATGGGTCGAGAAAATCACCGTCGCGCCATCGCTCGAAGCGCGCTTGATTTCATCCTCGAGCAACCCCTGATTGACCGGGTCGAGGCCCGAAAAGGGCTCGTCGAGGATGAGCAACCGCGGGCGATTGACGATGGCGGTGGCGAGCTGAACCTTTTGCGCCATGCCTTTGGACAATTTGTCGATCGTCGATTTGGCGTTGGCGCCCAGTCCGAAGCGGTCGAGCAGAGCACGGCCATGGGCGCGCGCGTCGGCCGGGGCCATGCCTTTCAACCGCCCGAAGTAAACGATCGTGTCGAGCGCGGTCATCTGGCGATAGAGGCCGCGCTCCTCGGGCAGGAAGCCAATGTCGCGCGCATTGGCGCGGCCGGGCGCCCGGCCGAGGACGCTGATGCTGCCCTTGGTCGGGCGGATGATGTCGAGCACCATGCGCAGCGAAGTGGTCTTGCCCGCGCCATTGCCGCCGAGAAAGCCGAACACCTCGCCCTCGGGCACCGAAAAGCTGAGATCGTCGACCGCGGTGGCGGTGTCGAAGCGTTTGGTGACATGGTCGAGAGTGAGCGCGGACATGGCGCGGCCCATCGTGGGTTCGCGCCGGCTTGGCAAGGTGCCTGTGATCAGTCGGCGGGCTGGTTCGGCGAACGGCGGTGGCGGTCAGAGGCGAGTCGCCGGAGTAATCCCCTAACGCCAGTGGTGTCTTCGGGGCTTTAGCGCCCGTGCCCCCGCCACCTTTTAATCGTGCGGTTGATGATGCCTTCCTCGTCGCCGGTCTCGCGCCACAGGCGGGCGAAGCTCGGGTCGGACGAGGCCGGCCGCTTTTCGGGTTCGAGATCGTCGAAGCGGACGCGGATCGGGATCGCGACGCCTTCGCCGCAGACGATGCATTCGCGGTTGCGCAGTGCCGGGATCACATCGAGGAAACCGCGCGCGCCTTCGGGCATCGCCGCGCGCACGCACGCCTGATCTCGGTCGTTGTTCAAACGCATCGCGATGATCGTGCCGCATTGCGACAGGACGCCCTCGGCAAGGTCGGACGGGCGCTGCGTGATGAGACCAAGGCTGACGCCATATTTACGGCCTTCCTTGGCGATCCGCTCGAGGATTTTGCGCACCGCCTGGCCGTTCGCGGTCTCGTCCTTGGGAACGTAACGATGGGCTTCCTCGCACACCAGGAGCAGCGGGCGCTGCGCTTCGGTCCGCGACCAGATCGCATAATCGAACACCATCCGCGCGAGCACCGAGACGACCACGCTGGTGACTTCGCTCGGAACGCCGGAAACATCGACGATCGAGATCGGGCGGCCGTGACTGGGCAGACGGAACAGCTTGGCGAGCAGCCCCGGCATCGAATCGCTCACCAGCATGCCCGAGAACATGAAAGTGTAACGCGGGTCGGCGCGAAGCTCGTCGAGTTTGTTCTTGAGCCGCTGATACGGCAGCGTGTCGCCGGCGCGGTCGAGCTTGCCCATTTCATTGACCAGGATCGTGTTGAGATCGGTCAGCAGATAAGGGATCGGGCTGTCGACGGTGACCTTGCCGAACTGCGTCATATCCTTGCCCTTGGTGCGCGCGGCAAGGAGGATTTTGGCGAGGATGTCGGCGTCGCGCTGACGCTCGGCGCCCTGGGTCGTGAGCATCACTTCGCAATGCTCTTCGAAATTCATCAGCCAATACGGCAGCTGCAAATTGTCGACGTTGAAAATCTCGCCGCAGCTTTTGAACGCCGCCGAATATTCGCCGTGCGGATCGATCATCACGATGTGCCCTTCGGGCGACAATTGCGAGATGCGATGGAGGATCAGCGCGACCGCGGTCGATTTACCCGTACCGGTCGACCCCAGCACCGCGAAATGCTTCGACAGCATCGGGTCGATGTACAGCGCACCGCGGATGTCTTCGGTCGGATAGACGGTGCCGATTTCGATATGCGGTTCGTCGCTCGCCGCGAACACCGAGCGCAAATCTTCGGTGCTGACCGGAAGCACGGCGCAACCGGGGATTGGGTAGCGCGTCACGCCGCGGCGGAAATTGCTCAATCGCCCGCTGCCGTCGCGCGAGCCTTCGCCGAGGA
>JBDSTQ010000154.1:0-9244 GCA_039928195.1 Sphingomicrobium sp. | reverse complement strand
GTGAAGGACCATCACCGCATTGTCGATGCGACCGCGCGGGTCGCGGTGGGGAGTGCCGAGCGTGGTCCAGTGCATCCGCACCTCGGGCAACACCTCGCCCGAGCGAAATCCGAAATTGCGCAGTACGGCATCGCCCTCGTGCGTTGGCCAGCTGCTCGCGGCGGGCGCGGGCGCCGGCGCCGGCGCTGCGGGCTGCAACGCCTGCGCCGCTGCAAACAACAGGATCATCGGACCTCCAGCCGCCTCAACGCGCGGCGTCCGACTAAGCTGCCGCCGCGACCACGCCCTGCTCCGCCGCCTGCGTTTCGGCGATCCACCCCCCGCCGAGCACGCGCGGGCCATCGTAGATCACTGCCGCCTGCCCCGGCGACACGCCATATTCGCCCGTGGCGAAGCGGAGCCACTCGCCGTCGATCGTCGCCGGCACCGCGGGCGCGAGCGAGCGGACCTTGACGCTGACCTCGCGCTGCTCCTCGCCGACCCAGTTCAACTGCTCGATCCTTAGCGCGGTCACCGCCAGCGCGCGGCGCGGACCAACCACCACGCGCCGTCCCTCCGGCTCAATCCGCACGACATAGAGCGGCTCGGCCTGGCCGCCGACGTCGATCCCCCTGCGCTGGCCGACGGTGAAATGGACGATCCCGCGGTGCTTGCCGAGCACACGCCCGGAGCCGTCCACGATCTCGCCCGGGGCGGCAGTTTCGGGCCGCAATTTCTTGATTAGACTCGCATAATCGCCGTCGGGGACGAAGCAGATGTCCTGGCTGTCGGGCTTGGCCGCAACCTCGAGCCCGGTTTCCGCCGCGATTCGCCGCACTTCGTCCTTGGGTAGGCCGCCGACCGGGAAGCGCAGGAAATCGAGTTGCTCGCGGGTGGTGCCGTAGAGGAAATAGCTTTGGTCGCGGCGCACGTCGGCGCCTTTGTGCAGTTCAGGCCGTCGATCGCGGATCACGCGCTGGACATAATGGCCGGTGGCGAGGCAGTTGGCGCCAAGCTCGCGCGCAAACGCGATGAGGTCGGTGAATTTGACCCCCTGGTTGCACGCCGCGCACGGCACCGGGGTGCGGCCGCGCGCATATTCATCGGCGAAACGCTCGATCACGCCCGCCCGGAAGCGGCTTTCGTAATCGAGCACATAATGCGCGATGCCGAGCCGGTCGGCGACCATCTTGGCGTCGTAAATGTCCTGCCCCGCGCAGCACGCCCCGGGGCGGCGCACCGCCGCGCCATGATCGTAGAGCTGAAGCGTCACCCCGATAACCTCGGCGCCGCTACGCGCGGCAAGCGCGGCCGCGACCGAGCTGTCGACGCCGCCGGACATGGCGACGACGATGCGCGCTACCTCTGCCGGGCGCTCAAGATCGAAGGTCGTGGACATCAGTTAACTCGTGGTGAGCCTGCTCTTTACCCGAATTTCACTCCTCCCGCCTAGATGGGGAGCCGGATTAGGTAGCACGGGGGTTGGGTGTGGCGCGGTACGAGACGGACTTTGGCGCAGCGGCGCCCGAACCGCTCAGCCTGACCCAATTGCTCGAGCTGCTTGGCCCGGCGGCGGCGGGCGACACCGCGCGCAAGGACGCAATCGCCTGCTTTCTCGCCGGCGCCGAGGGGTGGGAGCAAGCTCTGCAGCGGCTTCGCGGGGCGTTCGCGGACGACGCAACAGGGTTAAGCGGAGAGCAAGCGGAATGAGCGATCGGTTAACCACCGCACTTCACAAAGTTTTCAACGCGAGCGGATTAAACAGCTCGAATTGGCTCAAGAATAAGCAGGTATAATGGGAATGCTCGAGAATCAGAAGATCCGTCCGGCGCAAGTGATCGGACCGCTCGGCGAGCCGCTGACGCTCGCCAGCCTGCCCGCGCCCGAGACCACGCGCTGGGTCGTGCGGCGCAAGGCCGAAGTCGTCGCCGCGGTTGCCGGCGGCCTGCTGTCGGTCGACGACGCGTGCCAGCGCTACACTTTGAGCCTCGAGGAATTCACCAGCTGGCAGCGCGCGGTCGACCGCAGCGGCATGCCCGGCCTGCGGGTCACGCGGATCAAGCAGTATCGCGATCAATATGAGCGCCAACAGCGCTTTTAGGCCGAACCCCGCCTGCGGCCTCGTTGCGTGACTGAACCGAACCCCCAATTCCCTCGACTGTTTCGGTAAAAACTAGACAGACCCTGCCGAATCCGGAACAACTGACCGGCATCACGCGTCTGTGGTGCCGGAACGGCCGTTGCTTGCCCGGTGACGGTCAACGGAAAACAGGAGGGAATTGCTCATGGGTATTCTGATTTGGCTGATTGTGGGCGGCGTGTGCGGCTGGCTGGCCAGCATGATTATGCGCACCGACGCGCAACAAGGCGTTATCTTGAATGTCGTCGTCGGCATTATCGGCGCGGTTATCGCCGGTCTGCTGTTCGGTGGCGGTGCGTCGCTCAATAATGGCGTGACGATCGAGACGTTTCTCTACTCGCTGATCGGCGCAGTGATCCTGCTCGCGATCGTTAACCTGGTTCGCCGCGGTTCTGTCCGCTAGACCAGTTCGAGTTTAAGAAGCGGCCGCGCGGGCAACCCCCGCGCGGCCGTTTTTTATTGTCCGCGAATTATTGCAGCTCAAACGTCATCGCCAGCACGACCTGAAGCTTCTGCTCGCCCGGATCGACCTTGGTATCGGCCTGGCCGCCTTCGGCGCGGGCCATCATCACCGGCATCGGCGGCGGCGGCGAGAAATTGCCCCCGCTCTCGCTCACGACCACGACCTTGACCACGCGCAGGCCGAGCGCACGCGCATATTGCTCGGCGCGAGCGCGGCCCATCGCGACGGCCCGGGCGCGCGCCTCGTCGAGCGCGGCTTCGGGCTTGTCGATGCTCAGCGTCGGGCCGTTGATCTGGTTGGCGCCCTCGGCGACCAGTGCGTCGAGGATTCGCCCGGCATTGGCGATGTCGCGAAAGCGCACCGATAATTGGTTCGACGCCGAATAGCCGACGATCACCGGCGGCTGGTTGTCGACATATTTATAATCGGGGTTGAGGCTGATGCTGCTGGTCTGGATGTCGCGATCCTCGATCCCCGCGCGCTTCAAAGCCGCGCGCACCCGCGCCATCCGCGTCGCCGCTTGCTGGAGCGCCGCCCCGGCGGTTGCCGCGCGGGTCGTGACCCCGGCCGAAATATTGGCGATGTCGGGCACGCGGGTGACTTCGCCGGTGGCGGTGATGTCGAGCCGGGTGCCGGCGATCGCCTGAGTGATCGTCGAAGCCTGCTGCGCCTCGGCGGCAGCGGGAATCATGGCGGTGCCGATCAGTAGCGCCGCGAGAGTGGCTGTTCGCATTGGGTTTTCCTTTATCGCCAGACCATGGCCGAGGCTCGCGCCCCGGCCATGGCTGCTTCCTGAACGGATCGCTCGGTGTCAGGCGCGGCGGCGCGCGACCAGGCGATACAAGAACAACAGGATGAACGCGCCGACGATCGCGGCGATGAAACCCGCGCCTTCGCCGGCCTTGTACCAGCCGACCATCTGGCCGAGATATCCGGCGACGACCGCTCCGGCGATGCCGAGCAATATGGTGATGATGCACCCGCCCGGGTCGCGCCCCGGCATCAGCATCTTCGCCACCGCCCCGGCGAGACCCCCGATCACGATCCAGCCCAAAATGCCATATTGCTCCATCATGCCGCTTTCCCTTTCATGGTAACCAATGCCCCGCGGGGCGCGGGCACAGCTTGCGCCAATGCGCGCTCGCGGCGCAAGTGCTCCCGTTAGTCGAAAAGCGGTGGCACGCCGGGTTGCAGCGTCGTCTGTTGCAGCCAGTGAGTTATTGACGTAATACAGCGGCTGCGCCGGATGGGCAGATTCGCTAAAATGGGCAGGACATGATGAACCGGGAAACTTCGATCCACTCGTCGGACACGCTGATCGTCACCGATGCCGCGGCGCGGCGGCGGCGGCGCTGGCTGATCATCGGCGCGGTCGTCGCGGCGTTGGTCATCGGCTTCGTCGCGTACCGGATGATGCGTGGCGGCGAGGACAAAGCTGCGGTCGCGGAGGCCGGCAAAGGCCGCGGCGGGCAGGTTCCGAGCGTCACCGTGGTCGTTCCCGGGCGGACCCAGGTCGCGCGCACGATCAGTGCCAGCGGCCCGCTCGCCGCGCGCCGCGATCAGCCGATCGGCATCGCCGGCCAGGGCGGCCGCGTGGTTCGTGTGCTGGTCGACGCCGGCAGCTGGGTCCGCGCCGGACAGACGCTCGCGGTGGTCGACCGCTCGGTCCAGGCGCAGCAGGCGGCGCAGCTCTCGGCGCTGGTCGATTCGGCGCGGGCGCAAGCCGCGCTCGCCCAGAATAATTATGACCGCGCGCTCGCGCTGCAGTCGCGGGGCTTCGTCTCCAAAGCCGAAATTGATTCGAAAAAAGCGTCGCGCGACGCCGCTTATGCGCAGGTTCGCGTCGCCCAAGCGCAACTCGGCGCGACTCGCGCGCAGATCGGCCAGCTCAATATCGTCGCCCCGTCGAGCGGGCTGATCCTCGCGCGCAGCATCGAAGTCGGCCAGATCGTCAGCCCCGGCTCGCCCGCTCTGTTCCGCCTCGCCGAGGGCGGCGCGATGGAAATGCGCGCGCAAATGTCGCAGCAGGATCTTGCCTTTGTCCGCTCGGGCATGCCCGCCAGCGTTACCCCGATCGGCTCGACCCAGAATGTCGCGGGCCGCGTGTGGCAGGTGGCGCCGGTGATCGACGCGCAATCGCGCCTTGGCGAAGTGCGCATCGCCATCCCGTACACCGCGACGATCCGCCCCGGCGGCTTTGCCGAAGCGCGCATCCTGTCGGGCGCGACGACCGCGCCGGTGCTCCCGCAGAGCGCGGTGCTGAGCGACGACAAGGGCAATTATGTCTATGTCATCAACAGTAAGAATCAGGTCGAGCGGCGGTCGATCAAGATCGGCGAGGTCAATGAAGGCGGCGTGACCATCGCCGAAGGCCTCAGCGGGCAGGAGGCGGTCGTGCTGTCGGCGGGACCGTTCCTCAACCCCGGCCAGAAGGTCTCCCCGCACCGCCAGGCAGCGGCTCGCTGACGCCCTCCGAAAGAAGCTGAACCCCGATGAACTTCCGCAACATCTCGTCCTGGTGCATCAAAAATCCGGTACCGCCGATCGTGCTTTTCATCGGCCTGACGCTGGCCGGAATCGTCGCCTTCATCCAGATTCCGGTGGCCAAAAACCCGGACATCGACTTCCCCGGTGTGATCATCAGCATCGCTCAGCCGGGCGCGGCGCCGAGCGAGATGGAAACGCAGGTCGCGCAAAAAGTCGAGGCGGCGGCGCGCTCGGTCAATGGCGTCGAAGAAATCGACAGCACCCTGCGCGAAGGCAATTCGCAGACTTTCGTTCAATTCCAGATCGGCACTCCGGTCGATCGCGCGGTCAACGACGTGCGCGATGCGGTATCGCAAATCCGCGGCGATTTGCCTGACGGCATCCTCGAGCCGCAAATTCAGCGCGCTGCGGTCAATGGCGAGCCGGTGACCTTCGTTGCCGCCGAAACCAGCGACATGACGCTCGAGGAATTGAGCTGGTACGTCGACAATGACGTTAGCCGGCGCGTGCTCGGTCAAGCCGGCGTCGCCCAGGTCGAGCGCGAAGGCGGCGTCGATCGCCAGATCCGCGTCATCCTCGACCCCGCGGCGATGAGCGCGCAGGGGATTACCGCCGCCGAGGTCAATAGCCAGCTGCGCCAGACCAACCTTAACGCCGCCGGCGGCCGCGCCGAAATTGCCGGGTCCGAACAGTCGGTCCGCGTGCTCGGCAACGCCAAGAACTCGTACGACTTGTCGCAGACGCAGATCGCGCTGCGCGGCGGCCGCACCGTTCGCCTCGCCGATATCGCGCGCATCGAAGATGGCTTTTCGGAGCAGCGCACACTGGCCAAGCTCGACGGCCGGACGGTGGTCACCTTCAACATCTCGCGCGCTACCGGCACCTCGGACGTCCAGGTTTACGACCGTGCGTGGGGCGAACTCAAAAAGATCGAGAAGGAGGATCCGCGGATCCACTTTGTCGAGATCGAGAACAGCGTCGATTATACGCGCGCCCAATATAGTTCGGCGATGGAAGCATTGTTCGAAGGCGCGGCGCTGGCGGTCCTCGTGGTGTTCCTGTTCCTGCGCGACATCCGCGCCACGGCGATCTCGGCGATGGCCATCCCGCTATCCTCGATTCCCGCATTCTGGTTCATGCATCTGCTCGGCCTCAACCTCAATTTCCTGTCGCTGCTGGCGATGAGCCTGGTGGCCGGTGTCCTGGTCGATGACGCGATCGTCGAAATTGAAAATATCGTGCGCCACATGCGCATGGGCAAAAGCGCGTATCAGGCGTCGATCGACGCGGCCGACGAAATCGGGCTGGCGGTGCTGGCGACGACGATGGCGATCGTCGCGGTGTTTTTCCCGGTCGGGCTGATGCCCGGTATTGCCGGTCAGTTTTTCAAAAGCTTCGGCTTCACGGTGGTCGTCTCGGTGCTCATGAGCCTGCTCGTCGCGCGGATGATCACGCCGGTGATGGCAGCCTATTTCCTCAAGTCGCACGGGCCCGCAGAGCACGCCTCCGGGGCGACGATGGCCTGGTATTTGCGCGTCCTTCAGTGGACTCTTCGCCACCGCTGGGTCGCTGTGGTCACGGCGCTCGGGACCGTTCTCGTGACCGTCGCTTTGATCGCCACTGTGCCGATGAGCTTCTTCCCGCTCGAGAATAGCAACAACAGCACGGTTCGCGTCGGCATGCCGCCGGGATCGACGCTGCAGCAGACCGCGACGGTGATGGACCGCGCGTCGGCGATGGTCGCGCGCGACGAGAATGTCGATCACGTCTTCCAGCGCATCTATGTCGGAGCGGGCTACATCAACGTCGTCCTGAAAAAGGAACGCCCGCTCAAATCCTACAAGTTCGAGCAAAAAATTGCGCCGATGCTGTCGGGCATCCCCGATGCCCAAGTCACCGTCGTGTCGCAGAATGGCGGCGGCCCGGGCGGCGGGCCGAGCCGCGACATCATGTTGTTCCTCGGCAGCGAAGACCCGGTCAAGCTGGTCGCGGTCGCCAATCAGGTCAGCGAAGAAATGAGCAAATTGCCCGAGCTGCGCGCGCCGCGTGTGTCGGGCGATCAGGTGCGCCCCGAAATCACGATCAAGCCGCACATGGACCTTGCCGCCGACCTCGGCGTGACAACCAGCGCGCTGAGCCAGACGATCCGCATCGCGACGATCGGCGACATTGCCCAGAACAGCGCCAAATTCTCGCTGTCGGACCGCCAGGTGCCGATCAACGTTTCGCTCGATCCCAAACAACGCCGCGATCTCGCGATGCTCGAAAATCTTCCGGTGCCGACGGTTAGCGGCGGATCGGTGCCGCTGAAGGCAGTGGCCGAGATCGGATTCGGCTCTGGTCCGGCCAATGTGCAGCGCACCAACCAGGTCCGACGCACCATGGTTGGCGCCGATCTGACGCCGGGCGTGGTGTCGAGCGAGGCGTGGAAAAAGATCAATGAGCTGCCGTCGGTTAAGAACATGCCGCATGGCGTCAGCCGGCTGAATATCGGCAACGAGAAGTGGCAGGGCGAGCTGGTGGTCTCCTTCGCGATTGCCCTGGGCTCGGGGATCCTGCTCGTGTTCGCGGTGCTCGTTCTGCTCTACCGCCGCTTCCTCGCCCCATTCGTCAACATGGGCTCGCTGGTGCTGGCCCCGCTCGGCGCGATGATCGCACTCCATATCAGCGGCACGCCGCTGTCGATGCCGGTGTTCATCGGCCTGCTCATGCTGTTCGGGATCGTCGCCAAAAACTCGATCCTGCTGATCGATTTCGCGGTCGAGATGATGGACCATGGGATGAGCACGGACGAAGCGATCTACGAAGCGGGTCACAAGCGCGCGCAACCGATCGTGATGACCACCGTGGCGATGGTCGCGGGCATGCTCCCGGTGTCGCTGTCGCTGACCGGCGATTCGAGCTGGCGCGGACCGATGGGGATCACGGTCATCGGCGGGCTGATCTTTTCGACCGTACTGACGCTGTTGCTGGTGCCGGCATTCTTCAGCCTGGCGATGGACGCTGAAAAATGGGTCGCGAAAAAGTTCGGCAAGTTGATCGACAATGGCGAGCCGCACGTCACGAAGGCGGAGCCCCTCCCCGCCGAGTGACTTCCGCCCGGGCCGCGCTAGGGTGCCCGCGATGACTCGCGCGCCTGCCCTCGCCCGCTTCAACCCGGCCCAGCCCGGCGCGCGCGGAATGAAGCTCGCCGCGACCGGCCTGCTGCTGGTCATGGCCGCATTGTTCGCGCTGACCCGTGCGCTCGAACCGCGCTATCCCGCGCTCGCCTGGGTCAAGGCGTTTGCCGAGGCGGCGATGGTTGGCGGGCTCGCCGACTGGTTCGCCGTAACCGCGCTGTTCCGCCATCCGCTCGGCCTGCCCATCCCGCACACCGCGATCATCCCGCGCAACAAGGACCGCATCGGCGAGACGCTGGCGAATTTCCTCAAGGAGAATTTCCTCGTCCCCGCGGTGGTCGCGCGGCGGATGCAGGCGATCGACGTCGCCGGTGCCGCGGGGCGCTTCCTCAAGACCCCGGCGGGGGAGGGCAATCGCATCCGCGCCGGCGCCTCGCGGCTGATCGCCGACATTTTTGAAAGCCTCGACGACGAGCGTCTGGGCGGGATCGTCAAAGGCGCGATTTCGGGTCGGCTGCGGACGATGGAAGTGTCGCCCTTGCTCGGCCACGCGCTCGCCTCGGCGATCAACGAGGACCGCCATGTGCCGATGCTCGAGGCGGCGATCCGCTGGATGGCGCGCGCGCTCGACGCCAATGAGCATCTGATCCGCGAGATGGTCCACAAGAAAGCGAATTGGGTGCTCAAGCTCGCCGGGCTCGACGCCAAGCTCGCCGACGCGATCGTCGATGGCCTCAAGAAACTCACCACCGAAATGTCGACCGACCCCGCGCATCCGGTGCGGATGAAGGCCGAGGAAGCGCTCGCGCAGCTCGCCAACGACCTTCAGACGAGGCCCGAAACGCAGGCGCGGGTCGAGGCGTGGAAGGAGGAATTGCTCGACAATCGCTCGGTCGGGCTATGGCTCGACACGCTGTGGCAAAAGGGGCGCGAAGCGATCGTCCGCGCCGCGCGCAACCCCGATGCAGTGCTCGCCGGAAAGCTCGGCGAAGTGCTGCGTTCGATGGGCACTACGCTGGAAAAAGACACACGCATGCGGGCGTCGATCAATCAGTT
>JBDSTQ010000153.1:0-5816 GCA_039928195.1 Sphingomicrobium sp. | reverse complement strand
TTGTGCGCGCGCACAGGCTAGACCGCGGACTGACGTGACCAAGCTCAAGATCGCCTCGTGGAACATCAATTCGGTGCGCGCGCGCACCGCGCTGGTCGAGCGCCTGCTGGGCGACGAGCAGCCCGATGTGCTGTGCCTGCAGGAGACCAAAGCGCTCGACGATGTGTTTCCCGCCGGCCTGTTCCAGCGCCTCGGCTACGTCCATCAGCATCTCAACGGGCAGAAGATGCACCATGGCGTCGCGATCCTCAGCAAGTTGCCGCTGGCGGATCCCGGACGCCACGACTGGCAGGACAATGGCGAGGCGCGGCATGTCGGCGCGCGGCTCGAGTGCGGGATCCGCATCGAGAATGTCTATGTGCCCGCCGGCGGCGACATCCCCGACCGCGCGCAAAACCCCAAGTTCGGACAAAAACTCGATTTCATCGAACGCATGACGCGCTGGTCCGAGGGCTTGCGCGAACCAACGCTGATCGTCGGCGATTTCAACGTCGCGCCGCTGGAGTGCGACGTGTGGAGCCACAAGGCGCTGATCAATGTCGTCAGCCATTCGCCGGTCGAGGTCGAGGCGCTCGGGCGGCTCCAGCAGGCGCACGGCTGGATCGACATCGGGCGGCACTTCGTCCCTACGCCAGGGCGCTGCTTTACCTGGTGGAGCTACCGCTCGCTCGACTTCACCAAGAACGACCGCGGGCGGCGGCTCGACCATATGTGGGCCTCGCCGCAGCTCGCCGGGCAGCTCGTCGGTCATAGCGTGCTCGAGCCGTGCCGCGCGTGGGAACGGCCGTCGGACCATGTCCCGTTGCTGTGCGAGCTGGCGCTGTGAGCGCGGCGCTGCGCACGGCGATCGCGGCGCTACGCAGCGGGCGGGCGGTGACGCTGACCGGGCCGCGCGCGATCACCGTAGCGGCGGTCGAGACGGCCACGCCCGAGCTGCTGGCGGTGCTCGACCCGGAGAGCAGTGCGCCGCTGTTGATCAGCGGCGAGCGCGCGGCGGCGCTGGCGCTCGCCAATCTGCGCGAGGCGGCCGACCCGGCGCAGCCGGTGTGCATCACGCGCGCGTCATGGATCGATCCGGCGGTGGCGCTGGCGCTGGTCGACCCGGGCAGCGACTTGGTCCGCGCGCCGGTCGGGCCGCTGTCGCCGCTGCGCTGCGACGATCCGAACATGGCGAGCGCGGCGTTGACGCTGGCGCGGCTGGCGGGATTGCTGCCGGCATTGTGGCTGTTGCCTGAGGAGGCAGCGGCGCAGGTGGCGGTGGACGAAATCGGCCGCTTGCCCGAGGTGACGATCGTCGCCCGCGCGCGGTTGCCGCTCGAGGACATGCCCGAGACGCAAATCGTCGCCTTTCGCGCCTCCGACGACGGGCAGGACCATGTCGCGTTGATCGTCGGCGCATTCGGCGGAGCGGCGCCGGTGGTGCGGCTGCACAGCGAATGCCTGACCGGCGATGTGTTCGGCAGCCTCAAATGCGATTGCGGGCCGCAGCTCCGCGAAGCGCTGCGGAGCATTGGCGCGGCGGGCGGCGGCATTCTGCTCTATCTGCGGCAAGAAGGGCGCGGGATCGGGCTGGCGAACAAGCTGCGCGCTTATGCGCTGCAGGATCGCGGGCTCGACACGGTCGATGCCAACCGCCGGCTCGGTTTTGCCGATGACGAACGCGATTACAGCCATGCCGCGGCGATGCTGCGCGCGCTCGGAGTCGAGGCGGTGCGGCTGCTGACCAACAATCCGGCCAAGGTTGCGGGACTCGAAGCCGCGGGGATCGCGGTCGCGGAGCGCGTGCCGCATCACATGCCGGCCAATCCGCACAACGCCGACTATCTCGCCGCCAAACGCGACAAGAGCGGGCATTTGCCGTGAGGCGCTAGTCCTCGAACAGCGCGGTGCCGACGCGGAGCGCGGTGGCGCCGAGCATGACCGCGGTCGGATAGTCCGCCGACATTCCCATGCTCAACCCGGCGACGTCATGACGGCGGCCAAGCTCGGCAAGAAGCGCGAAAAACGGTGCGGGATCGAGGCCGAGTGGGGGGATCGCCATCAATCCTGCGAGCGGGAGCGGCGAAGAGCGTACGGAAGAGACGAGTGCGGGGAGGTCGGCAAGAGCGCAGCCGCCCTTCTGTTCTTCCTCGCCGATATTGACCTGAATATAGACGGGACGCGGCGGGGACGCCTTGGCGAGCGCTTCGAATAGCGACTGGCGGTCGAGCGAGTGGATCGTGGTGAACAGCGCCGCGGCGGCGGCGGCCTTGTTCGACTGAAGGCGGCCGATCGCGTGGAGACGGACATCGGGGAAGCGCGCGAGCAACGGCGGCCACTTGGCCTGCGCCTCGTGAACGCGATTCTCGCCGAAGTCGCGCTGGCCGGCAGCAATTAACGGCTCGACCTCCGCGGCCGAGCGGCCCTTGCTGATCGCGATGAGTTGGATATCGCCGGGATTACGCCGGGCAATTCGCGCGGCAGTCGCGATTCCGTCCAAGACGGCCGACAAACGCGCGGCCGCGCTCAGCAGTACGGCCTAAAACTTGAAAGCGGTGCCGACGTAGACGGCCTGGCTGTCGCGGCGCTCGTCCCGAATCGGCGACAAGCGGTCCTTTTCGACATTGTAGCGGACGCCGCCGGTCAGCGCGATGCGCCGTGACAGCGAGTAGGACCCGCCGACGTCGAGCGAATATTTGTCGCCCTTGGTCAGCGCCGGCAGCGGATGGCCATCGGGGCGATCGGCGCCGACCGCGACCCGGCCAGTGAATTTCTTGAGCGAGTAGCTGACCCCGACGATCGCGGTCTCACGCCCGCCCAGCGCCGGATTGGCGTCCTTGAGCTTGGCGACATCGCCAGCGACGGCGAAGCGGCGCCAGCCGACGGCGGCGCCGAGATTGTAGCTTGCCGGATTGAGCGATGTGACGGTCGACGAAGAGGCAATTGCGACATCGTTGGTCCGCGCGGCGACGGGCGCATTGCTGCGCGCGCGGATCGCGACCCGGACCTGCGAGGGACGGCCCTTCGAGGCGGCCGGCGTGAAGTGGAAATCAGTCAGCTGCAGATTGCGTCCGCCAAGCGCGGCGGCCAGCTTGGGATCGGCATTAGCGGGGGTGAAGGACGACAAAGTGTCGAAGCTCAGCGCCACCGCTGCCGGACGTTTCTTGGTCGCGGTCGCGGCGATCGCCGGAGACAGCACGATACCGCCCGCGGCAAATGCCGCCAGCAGCTTCGTTTCCGTCCGTTTTGCGATGCTCAGCAACCCACGAACTCCCTTACGTCCGACTCGATATAGTCTGGCCGAGCTGAAGGTTCCATGAGTGGAATCGATTCAATTCGCCGCTGTTGCCCAACGACCACATAAGGCTTGCCCGCGGGATAGCCTTGCGGGAGGGGGCTGACCATCTATAACGCCGCCCGAGCGAAGCCTAGCGCCCATTCGAGGAAGTTTAATGAACCGCCTGCAATCGACCGCTGCCGCCGCCCTGATCCTCGCTGTGGGAAGCAGCGGATGCGCGCGCAACCGCGCCTTGCCGAGCCAGCTGGCGCCCTCGCGGATGACCAACATCGGGATCAACAGCTATTTGTGGCGGGCGGCGCTCGACACCGTTTCGTTCGCGCCGCTGATTCAGGCCAATGCCGCGTCGGGGGTGATTATCACCGACTGGTATTCGAGCCCCAAGGCGCCGGGCGAGCGGGTCAAACTGACCGTCGCGATCATCGATCAGGATCTGCGCGCCGATGCGGTCCGGGTGTCGGCGTCGCGCCAGATCAACCAAAGCGGGGCGTGGGCCGACGCACCGGTCACCGCGGCGACGGTCCAGAAGCTTGAGGACATCATCCTGACCCGCGCCCGCGACCTTCGCCGCGCCACCGTCCGCGGTTAGCCGCACCGGGATGAGCGGGCGCTTCGACCCGGACGGAGCCGACCGGCGCTGGCAGGCGCGGTGGGCGGACGAGCGCTGTTTCGTCGCCGACAGTGCGAGCGCCAAGCCCAAGAGCTTCATTCTCGAGATGTTTCCCTATCCGTCGGGGCGCATCCACATGGGCCATGTGCGCAATTACACGATGGGCGACGTGATCGCGCGCTATCGCCGGATGCAGGGCGACGAAGTGCTCCACCCGATGGGCTGGGACGCATTCGGAATGCCGGCCGAGAATGCGGCAATGGAGCGCAAGGTTCATCCGGGCAAATGGACCCGGGAAAATATCGCGACGATGCGCGGCCAGTTGCAGCGGCTCGGGTTCGCGCTCGACTGGAGCCGCGAGCTGGCGACATGCGACCCCCAATATTACGGGCATGAGCAGGCGCTGTTCCTCGACCTGTTCGAGGCCGGCCTCGTTTATCGCAAGGACAGCGAGGTCAATTGGGACCCGGTCGACATGACCGTCCTCGCCAACGAGCAAGTGATCGACGGCAAGGGCTGGCGCTCGGGCGCGGCGGTCGAACGGCGCAAATTGTCGCAGTGGTTCCTGAAGATCACCGCCTTCGCCGAGGAATTGCTGACGGGCCTCAAGGGGCTCGAGCATTGGCCCGAGAAAGTCCGGCTGATGCAGGAGAATTGGATCGGCAAAAGCGAGGGGCTGCAATTCTGCTTCCGGCTGGCGGGGACGCCGCCGGGAGGGAGGACGTGCGATGTCGAAGTGTTCACGACGCGGCCCGACACGATTTTCGGGGCGAGCTTCGTCGCGGTTTCGCCGGGCCATCCGCTGGCCGAGGCGGTCGCCGCGAGCAACGACTCCGCGGCGGCGTTCATTGCCGAGTGTCGCACGGGTGGAACCACCGCGGCCGAGCTGGAGACCGCCGAGAAGCTCGGGTTCGACACCGGGTACGAAGTTGTCCACCCGCTCGATCCCGAAATTCGCCTGCCGGTGTGGATCGCGAACTTTGTGCTCAGCGACTATGGGACCGGCGCCTTGTTCGGGGTCCCCGCGCACGACGCGCGCGATTTTGAGTTTGCGACTAAATATCATTTGCCGATCCGCCGGGTGGTTGCGCCGGCGGCCGAACTCGCCGGCCAACCGGTGCTCGAAGCCGACATTAGCCCAGGGATCGCGGTCAATTCGCGCTTTCTCGACGGGATGCCGACCGCGCAGGCGTCCGCCGCAGTGATCAAGCGCGCGCAAACCGCGGGATGGGGGGCGGGCAAAACCCAGTACCGGCTGCGCGACTGGGGGGTCAGCCGCCAGCGTTACTGGGGGACGCCGATCCCGATCATCCATTGCGAGTCGTGCGGACCCGTCGCCGCGCCGCGCGACCAATTGCCGATCACTCTGCCCGAAGACGTGTCGTTCGACATTCCCGGCAACCCGCTCGACCGCCATCCGACGTGGAAGCGGGTTGCCTGTCCGAAGTGCGGCGGCGAAGCGCTGCGCGAGACCGATACACTCGACACGTTCGTCGATTCGTCCTGGTATTTCATCCGCTTCGCGAGCCAGCCCGAGGACCGGCCATTCGATCGCGCGGAGGCCGAAGCCTGGCTTCCGGTCGCGCAATATATCGGCGGGGTCGAGCATGCGATTTTGCATCTGCTCTATGCGCGCTTCTGGACCCGCGCGCTCGAACGGATCGGACGCCTCGGCATGGCCGAACCGTTCAAGGGCTTGTTTACCCAAGGAATGGTCACGCATGAGACCTACCGCAGCACGGACGACCGCTGGCTCGCCCCTGATGAGATCGAAGTCGGCGAAAACGGCGCGCTGATCGAGCGCGCAAGCGGTGGCGGCGTGACCCGCGGCCGCACTGAAAAGATGTCGAAGTCGAAACGCAACACCGTCGATCCCGACGACATCATGGAGACCTACGGCGCCGACACTGCGCGCTGGTTCATGCTGTC
>JBDSTQ010000152.1:0-2974 GCA_039928195.1 Sphingomicrobium sp. | reverse complement strand
CCAAAGCGTAGCTGAGCCGCTCGCCGACCGGCAGCCCGCGCCATTCGGCGAGCTTTTTCTCCTCCGCCGCGTCGGTCCCGCGAAAGCGCTCGGCGAGCGTCACCAACCGCTCGGTGGCGTCGTCCCGGCGATCGAGAATGACATCTTCGCACGCCTCGCGCAGCTCGGGGTCGATCGCGTCATAGACGTCGAGCTGGCCGGCGTTGACGATGCCCATGTCCATCCCCGCGGGAATCGCGTGGAACAGGAACACGCTGTGCATCGCGCGGCGCACCGGCTCATTGCCGCGGAACGAGAAACTGAGGTTGGATAGTCCGCCCGAGATGTGCGTGCCGGGGCAGCGCGCGCGGATTTCGCGCGACGCCTCGATGAAATCAATCGCGTAGCGGCGGTGCTCGTCGATCCCCGTGGCGACGGCGAAAATGTTGGGATCGAAGATGATGTCGTGAGCGTCGGTCCCGGCGGCGGTCAGCAATTTGTAGGCGCGCTCGCAAATCGCGACCTTGCGCTCGGCGGTGTCAGCCTGGCCGACCTCATCGAACGCCATGACGACGACCGCGGCGCCATAAGCGCGGCACTTGGCGGCGAGCTCGAGGAACGGCCCCTCGCCTTCCTTCATACTGATCGAGTTGACCACCGGCTTGCCCGACACGCATTTGAGCCCGGCCTCGATCACGCTCCATTTCGAGGAGTCGATCATCACCGGGACGCGGGCGATGTCGGGTTCGGCGGCGATACGCTTGAGGAAGGTCGACATTGCCGCTTCGCTGTCGAGCAACGCCTCGTCGACATTGACGTCGATGATCTGCGCGCCATTTTCGACCTGGTCGCGCGCGACCGCGACCGCGGCGTCATAATCTCCCGCGAGCACCAATTTCTTGAAGCGCGCCGATCCGGTGACGTTGCAACGCTCGCCTATATTGACGAAGCGTGCGCCGGCGCCGGAGCTTGCCTCGCTGTCCCCGTTCGTCCCGAGCGAAGTCGAGGGGCGCAAGCGTGAACGTGCCTCGACTTCGCTCGGCACGAACGGATCAGGGGTTTCCCCCATCTGGTTGGTCACGCAGCAAGCACCATCGGCTCAAGCCCGGCGAGCACGGTCGCCTTACGCGAGGCCGGGACGGCGCGCGGCGTGCAATCGCGCGCCGCCCCGGCGATTGCGGCGATATGCTGCGGGGTCGTCCCGCAGCAGCCGCCGACAATGTTGACCAACCCGTCGGAGATCCATTCGCGGACTTGCGCCGCGGTTTCCTCGGCGGCTTCGTCATATTCGCCAAGATCGTTGGGCAGTCCGGCGTTGGGATAGGCCATCACCAGCGTATCGGCTTGCGCCGACAGCGCAGCGAGGTGCGGGCGCAGCTGGGCCGCGCCGAACGAACAATTGAGCCCGATGGTAACTGGGCGCGCATGGCGCACGCTGGCCCAGAACGCCTCGACCGTGTGGCCGCTGAGGTTGCGGCCCGAGAGGTCGGTCAAAGTCATCGAGATCATCAACGGCAGCGCGCGGCCGAGCGCTTGCTCAGCCTCCAGCGTCGCCATGATTGCCGCCTTGGCGTTCAATGTGTCAAACACTGTCTCGACCAGGATGAAGTCGACCCCGGCCCCAGATCCACCCGCGGCGAGCGCGTCGATCTGTTCGCGATAGACCGCCTTCATCTGGTCGAAATCGACCTCGCGATAGCCGGGATCGTTGACGTCGGGCGACAGCGACAGCGTCTTGTTGGTCGGCCCCAATGCGCCCGCGACCCAGCGTTGCTTGTCGCCGCGATCGGCGACTTCGCGGGTGATTTCGGCGGCGGCGCGGTTGATCCGCGTCACCAGGCTTTCGGCGCCATAATCGGCCTGGCTGATCGCGGTGGCGTTGAAGGTGTTGGTCGCGAGCACGTCGGCGCCGGCATCGGCGAATCGGGTGCAGATCGCGCGCACCAGTTCGGGCCGGGTCAGGTTGAGCAGATCATTGTTGCCGCGCTGGTCCTTGAACAGGTCGAGCCCGCCGCAATAATCGGGTCCGGCGAGCCGCTCGGCCTGGATCATCGTGCCATAAGCGCCGTCCTTGATCAGGATGCGCTTGGCGGCTTCGGCGCGGAGGGCGTCGGCGGCATCCTGCCCTGAGCTTGTCGAACGGGTCATGCTTTGGCCCTGACGCCGAGCAAGTGGCAGATCGCATAGCTCAACTCGGCGCGGTTGAGCGTGTAGAAATGGAAGTGGCGCACGCCGCCGGCATAAAGCTGGCCGCACAGTTCGGCGGCGACCGTCGCGGCAATCAGCTGCCGCGCCGCGGGCAAATCGTCGAGCCCTTCGTACATCTGGTCGAGCCAGTCGGGGATCGCTGCGCCGCACGCCTGCGCGAAACGGCGCGTCTGGGCGACGTTCGACATCGGCAGGATGCCGGGCACGACTTCGATGTCCATGCCCGCCGCCGCAACCGCATCCTGAAAGCGCAGGAAGCAATCGGCGGAGAAAAAGAATTGGGTGATCGCGCGGTCGGCCCCGGCGTCGACCTTGCGCTTGAGATTGTCGAGGTCGGCGGCACGGTCGGCGCTGTCGGGATGGCATTCGGGGTAAGCCGCGACCGAAATGTCGAACGGCGCGACGGCTTTGAGGCCAGCGACGAGCTCGGCGGCATTGGCATAGCCTTGCGGGTGCGGCGCGAACGGTGTGCCCGGCTCGGGCGGATCGCCGCGCAGCGCGACGATGTGGCGCACCCCCACGTCCCAATAGCTGCGGGCGATGTCGTCGATCTCGCCCCGGCTCGCCCCGACGCAGGTCAGATGCGCGGCGGGGGTGAGGTCGGTTTCGCGCACGAGCCGCTCGACGGTCATGTGGGTTCGCTCGCGAGTCGAGCCGCCGGCGCCATAGGTGACCGAAACGAAGCGCGGCTTGAGCGGCGCCAGCGTTTCGACCGAGCGCCACAGCGTTTCGGCCATCGCGTCCGACTTGGGCGGGAAGAATTCGAAGCTCACCGCAATGTCGCCGC
>JBDSTQ010000151.1:0-6774 GCA_039928195.1 Sphingomicrobium sp. | reverse complement strand
TGGGCACGGTCTCGAAATAATTGGTGCGGTCGGTGCTCGTGGTGCCGTTGTAATCGGTCGCGCCGACCTGCGAGAGATAAGTGAAGAAGTCGCCCGGCAAATTCTCCGAGCCGTTGAACATCAGATGCTCGAACAGATGGGCAAAGCCGGTCTTGCCGCTGGGCTCGTCCTTCGACCCGACATTGTACCAGGTGCTGACCGCGACCACCGGCGCCTTGTGATCCTCATGGACAATCACCGTCAGCCCGTTCTTGAGCTTGAAGGTCGAGTGCGGGATCGCAACTTGGCGGACCAGGCTGGCCATCGGCACCGACTCCGGCGCTGCGGCAAGGGCGATGTGCGAAGTGCCGGCAAGAGCGGTGGCGGCAGCGAGCAGGGCGATGCGGCTAAACGGTCGCATGAGTCTGAAATCTCCGGACAATGATGAATTGCCTCGGACCTTTAGCCGCACCGCCCCACGGTGCAATGGCGCCCGTCGTCAGGCGCGGATATTTTCGACCAACGGCTTAATTGCGCAGATCGTCGGGAACCACGCCGCCATTGGCCTCGAGCTTGTCCATGACCGCTTTGTGGAGCGCGATATTCTGCTCGGAGCTGCCGTCTTCGCCGGCGTTGACGCCGAGCTCTTCGCCCAATTCCTTGCGCGCGCTAAGACTCGAATCGAGGTCGAGCAATTTGAGCAAGTCGACGATCGAGCTTTTGTAATTGCCGCCGCCGTCCTTGCCCGCCGCCATTTCCGCGAGGACCGCGCCGACATCGACGCTCTGCGTCGGCGCCGGAGCGCTCTGCTGCGTCAGCGTGCCGTCGGCCGCCGTGCCGCCCGCTCCCGCCGGGGCCGGCTCGGGATTCTTGCGGCCGAGAATCTTGTTCAGGATGCTGCCGAATAAGCTCATTGGGAATCTCCTCGTGATGACGCCACGAATAAGGCAGCGCTTCATTGGGGGCAACGCAGCGCATCGCGCATCGCTCCATCGCTCCATCGCGCATCGCTCCATCGGTCCATCGCGCATCGCTCCATCGCTCCATCGCTCCATCGCTTCGCGCCAGGCGCCAAGGAACGCCGCGCCGCCACCGCTCGTTCAAGCGGTCCGCGACAACAGGAGACCCTGCGATGAACAAGACTTTGATTGTGGTGCTTGCAAGCACCGCGCTGACCATCTCGGCGTGCAAGAAGAACGATGTCGACGCGACCGCCAATCAGGACGTGACGATGAGCGACAATGGCATGATGACGAATGACGCCATGGCCGCCCCGGCCGCGCTTCCGACGACCGCTGCGGACTTCGTCAATGCTGCCGCGGCGAGCGACAAGTTCGAAGTCGACAGCTCGAAGCTGGCGGCCGGTTCGGCCTCGTCGGCATCAGTCAAGGCGTTTGCCGCAAAGATGGTTGCCGGCCACAGCGCGAGCACCGCCAAACTGGAGGCCGCGATCGCCGGAATGACCCCCGCGCTGACCCCCAGCGACATGCTCAATCCCGCGCAGCAGACGCTGTTGGCGGGCCTTCAGGGCAAGACCGGCGCCGACTTCGACGCCGCCTACAAGGACGCGCAAGTGACCGCTCACCAGGCGACGCTCGACGCGCTCAACAGCTATGCCAATGGCGGCGACAACGCCAAGCTCCAGGCGCTTGCCAAAGGCATGATCCCGACCGTCACCGCGCACCTCAACATGGCCAAGGGACTGAAGTAACGGCTGTCCGGCCGGCGCGTGCGATGCGCCGGCCATGTTTGAGCGGTCGAATCAATCCGCCGGGGAGCGCATCTCCGCAACATCGGCATCTTCAACTCTCAGCCGTGCCTTGGCGGCGCCGAGGATTGCCTTGAAGCGCGCATCGTCGCGCAGGCTGTCGAAGTCGGGATCGGTCGCCGCGAGCATCACCTGCATTTCGCTGCTCAGCGACAGCGTCCGCTCGAGCAACCGCAGCGCGCCTTCCTTGTCGTCGAGATGCGACGCCAGCACGCACGCGAAATTATAGCGCATGTTGAGATTGTCGGGGTCGATCAGCATCGCACGGTCGATCCACTCGCGCGCCCGCCCGCGCTCCCCCAATGCCGCATAGCCGCCGGCGATAATTCCCAGCGCGGCGCCGTTGCTCGGATCCTGCGCGATCGCTTTTTCCGCTTCCGATACCATCATCCGCGCCGCGTGCTGGACTTTCACTTTGTCGCCTTGCGCCTCGTAGCCGGTCAGCAGCAGCGCCCAGGCATGGAAATCGCTCTCCATCACCTCGACCGCTTTTTCATAATGGCCGACCGCCTTGGGGATGTCGCGCCGGAGCATCGCCAGCCGCCCCGCTTCTTTGTTCACTTCCCACGAATCGGGGCTCAGCCGAAGCGCGGTTTCCATCGCCGCATCGGCCTCGTCGAATTGCCGCCGTTGCTCGAGCCGGCGGATCATCGGGCAATGCGCCTCGGCAATCGTCGGGTCGATCGACAGCGCGGCGTGCGCGGCGGCGAAGCCGTCGTCGATGTCCTGACCGAAACCGTACCTCAGGTTCGACTGGGCGATCGCCAGAAGTGCCCACGCCTGCGCATAATAAGGGTCGATCTCGACGGCCCGGCTGCTGATCCGCATCACGCGTTCTTCCCGGCGGATGTCACCGTGATTCCCGGTCGCCCAATATTGCCGTGCGAGCAGGTACAGATTGTACGCCTCGATATTGGTCGTCCCGCGCTGCTCGATCGCTTTCTTCTCCTGCGGCAGCAGCGTGAGCTTAAGCGCCTTGACGATCGCTTCGCTGATCTCATCCTGAATCGCGAAAATATCGTCGAGCTCGCGGTCGTAGCGCTCGGCCCAGACATGATCGCCGGTCGCGCCGTCGATGAGCTGCGCGGTGATCCGCACGCGTCCCCCAGCCTTGCGCACGCTGCCCTCGAGGACATGGCTGACACCCAGTTTGCGCGCGATTTCGCCGACATCGCCCGCTTGACCCTTGAAGGTGAACGCGGTGTTGCGCGCGATCACCCCGAGCGCCGAGACCTTCGAAAGATCGGTCGTGATGTCCTCGCTGATCCCGTCGCTGAAATATTCCTGCTCGGCCTCGCCGCTCATATTGGCGAACGGCAGCACGCAGATGCACAGCGCCTTGCGAATCCGCCCGTGATCAAGCTTGGCGGCGACCGGTTCGGGCGGCCCGGCGAGCGCGCCGACGCTGGCGGCCAGCTTGCGCCAGCCGGCATTCGCCTCGTCGCCGGTCCAGCCGCTCAGCTCGGCGCAATGGATCTGGTTAAACGGCATAGGCGGAAGGCTCCCGTCGAGGCTCGCCTGGATCAGCTTGCCCGCCGCCCGCGCCGCATCGGCTTCGGCCCGTACCCACTGCGATTTCGCCGCCTCCGCCGACCACAATACGACCACCGCCTTGGCCGTTTTCAGCCGCTCCTCGATGGCCTCGGCATAGGCGCCGTGCGCCGGCAGCTCGTTATCGCGCCACACGCCATAGCCGCCCTCGCGCAGCGTCGCGGCGACGCGTTCCGCCTGCGCCTCGTCCGGGCGCGCGTAGGAGATGAACACGTCGGCCATGGGCTCGAAACGGAGATATCATGTCTCCACGGACGAGTCTTGGCGGCGCTCAGCCTTCGGCGGTCGAAGGATCGATAATCCGGTGGACTTCGGAAACCTTGTTGCACGGGAATCCGCCCAATTTGGCATGCTCGCGGATCATTTCCTCATTGGGCGAGCGATAGACACAATAGAGTTTGTTGTCGGTGACATAGCTATGCATCCACTGCACGTCCGGACCGACTTCGCGGAGCGCCCGGCACGACGCCTGCGACGCCATCCGGACATCCTCTTCGCTCAGCTTTCCGACCCCCGGCATTTCGCGTTCGATCACATATTCCGGCATGGCTGACCTCCGCCCGACGACTCCACTGTCGTCGCGCCGACATAGCACCGCTGGGGTCAGCGGCGAAATTGCCGCCGCTCACTCGCCGCTTATCATCCCCTGCATCCCGCGCATCACCGAGGCGGTCGATTTGTACCGCACCCGCGCGGTCCATGTGGGGGCCTTGGGCGAGTCCGAGAAATGCGCTTCGGGTCCATATCCGATCATCGTCACCATCCCCATCGGCGAGGCTGCCGCGACCTCGGCCGGCATCACGCATTCGCTCGTGCTCGGCGGGAGCACCGCGCCCACACCGACCAGCCGCTTGACCTCGCCCGGCGCAAGGTAATCGAGCACGGGCATCGATGCGCTTGTGGCCGAGCTCCACACGATCACGTCGCCGCCACCGTTGCTCCCGAACATCGCCAGCGCATAGCCGGTCGCGGGCGCAATCGGCGTCCACCGCAGCCGCGCCGCGCCCGAGGGCAACGCACCCGCCTCGGCGAAATTGAGCCCGGGCATGAAATCCTGCCCGAGCGTGAACGCGATCTCGGGCGAATAATTGCCCGCGATGCGGTGCGCTCCAAGGACCGAGCTCGACGGCGGCAGCGCGCGCGGGTCCCGGTCGTTGGGCCAGCGCCCGAACCCCGGCGCGCCGGTCGGCCCGGACACCGCATGCGCCGCGCCCGACATCGCCTTCATCGCCGGCGGCATAACCCCCGCCGCAAGCTTGGAGTAATCGATCGCCAGCGGCTGGCCCGCGCCGACATGCTCGCCGCAGCCCCAATAAATCAGCATCTTGCCTTGGGGGCGCGGGAAATCGCCGGTCTTGGCCGGCTCGGCGCGCAGCGGCGCGATCAGCGGCAGGCTCGGTCCCATGCGCAGCGCCGGAGGAACGAAATGGTCGGCCTGCGGCGCGCCCGCGGGCTTGGTCTTCGAGGCGAGGCGCAGGTCGAGCGTGTGGCCGACGCCGCCCCCACCCCCGCTCATCATCGCCATGATCTGGTCCATGCTTGGCTGCGCGCCAGCCGTCATCCCCGCCCCGAACCCGCTGCTCGTCGTGACATCCATCCAATAATCGGCGATCGGCGGCGGCGCCTTCACTGGCGCGGCGGCAAATGCCGAAGCGGCGGCAAGCGCGCTCGCGCCGGCCAGCAGTGTCTTTGCGTACATCATGAACCCCCCGGTTGTTGCGTGCATTATCCTGGACAAGCGGCCGTCCGGCAAGGCTCCTGCCGTTCCCTCGCCCGCAACCTCGCCTGCGGCGCCGCTCACGCTAAACTGCTGCGCGGCGGCTGGACGGGTTCAGGAGCTCGCAAGCGCTTTGCTTCGGAGCCCCACCCAATTGATTCGCGCGACGCAAGCCTCCCGGTGGATGCCCGATCACACTCGCCGATGATTTCGTGCTACCAAGAATATAGGCAACAATCCGGCGCCTGAGAGATCCAGCCAATCTCCCGCTTTGCAGGACAATGAACATGGATCACGCCCCGACGCTCGACCTGTCGAAACCGATTGCCGGCTATTTTGCCGCAGAAGCGTTCCCCGGAAGCACCAACGGGTCCGGGTGGTTTGCGCCCGGCGCCGAGGTCCATGACGAAGGACGCACCCACAAGGGCGTCGACGCAATCAGAACTTGGCAGGCAGAAGCAAAAGCCAAGACCGCTTACGTCGTCGAGCCATTGACCGTAACGCAGGTCGGCGCGCGGACGCTGGTTTCAGCGAGGGTCACAGGCAGTTTCCCCGGCAGCCCGGTGATTCTCGACTATGCATTCACGCTCGCGAACGATCGGATCGTCGACTTGGACATTCGCCCTTGACCCGATGGGTTGGGGAAAACAAAAATTTCTCCTGGCTGCTTCTCGCCCTGCTTGGCGTCATCTGGGGCAGCAATTTTTTGTTCATGAAACTGGCGGTGAGCATCGTCCCTGCGCTTGAAGTCGCATGGTTGCGGACATTATTCGGCGCCATTCCGATCGCGGCATTCGCGCTGATCCGCCAGTCGCTCGACTGGCGGGATTGGCGCTACCTGCATCATTTCGCCGCGATGGCGCTGCTCGCCAACGTCGGTCCCTATGTCTTGTTCGTTGTCGGCACCGAGCATCTTCCATCGGGCGTAGTCGGCGCGATCAGCGGGTCGATTCCCTTCATCACGGCCGGCGTGGTGGCGGTCGCCCTGCCGAGCGAAGTGCTGACCCGGTCGAAGCTTATCGGAATCGCGGTCGGGTTCGCGGGCGTGCTGCTCGTCGCTCCGCTCGGCGGCGGCGCTTCCCAACCGGCCGGAACGTCGAACCTGCTCGGATTGGCCGCGACACTGGGCGGAGCGGTCAGCTATGCACTGGCCCTTGTTTACGCCCGGCGCTTCATCGTGCCGCTTGGCATGGGCGCGGTGCGTCTGGCCTCCTATCAAATGATCCTCGCGTTCGTCGTGATGGCGCCGTTCGCTGCGCCCGGGCATTGGTCAGTCTTGGCGGCGCATCCGATCGCTTTGGCGGGCCTGGTGATTGGCCTCGGGCTGATCGGCACCGGCATTGCCTTCGTCATTTATTACAATCTGATCGAGCGGCTGGGTGCGCTGAATGCGGCTTCGGTCTATTATATTCCGCCCGTGGTCGCACTCGCGATCGGCGCTACCTTCGCCGGCGAAACCATCGGCCTGAAGCAAATCGCCGGGGCGATGTTGATCATGGCCGGTATTTTTTATGCCAAACGGCCCAACCGGGGGATGGCGCAAACCCGGTCGTCCTAGTCGAAAATCGAAGCGGCGGCTGAGGTCATCGCGCGGCGCATGATAGCTTCCTGAATGTCTCCAATAGGCCGAAAGCGGACATTCGGATTCGACACGTCCGCCACCGCTTGCCGGTGCCGCCCGCGCCGCTTAGCCTCCCCGCCATGCACAGCCTCACCCGCCTCACCCGCCTCACGCTTGGCTTCGCCGCATTGTCGCTGC
>JBDSTQ010000150.1:0-2643 GCA_039928195.1 Sphingomicrobium sp. | reverse complement strand
CGCTCGATGGTCGGGTGCCTTGCAATGGTCGGCCGCGGCCAGTGGCGGCCCGACGACATCCGCGCCGCGCTCGATGCAAAAGACCGCGCCGCGCTCGGCCTCAACGCTCCGCCCCACGGACTCTATTTCGTTGCGGCGACCTACCCCTAAACGAGCAATTCGCGCGCCGGCGGGCG
The DNA here is from genome assembly GCA_039928195.1 of Sphingomicrobium sp. Taxonomy (GTDB): domain Bacteria; phylum Pseudomonadota; class Alphaproteobacteria; order Sphingomonadales; family Sphingomonadaceae; genus Sphingomicrobium. Next base: position 2,467 of record JBDSTQ010000150.1, on the reverse strand, counting down.
GCTTTCCCACGCTTGCGGGCTGGCGGTGAGGCCATAGGCTCCGGCGCAAAAGATCGCGATCAAATCGCCCGGCTCGGCGCGCGGCAGCGAGACTTCGTCGCCAAGCACGTCGAACGGCGTGCACAGGCATCCGGTGACGATGACATCCTCCTCGCCCGCGGCGCCGAAGCGGTTGGCGAGCGCAATCGGATAATTGCCGCGCCCGCGCTCGCCGAGGCAGCCGGTGGCGCCGAGCAAATGATGGCCGCCGCCGTCGACCGTGAGGAAGGTCCGCCCGCAACTCGTCGTGCGGTCGAGCACGCGGGTCAGATAGACCCCCGCCTCGCCGACCAGCCAGCGCCCCAGCTCAAGCGAGATTCTGGTCGTCGCCAGCGCGTCGGGGGCGTGGCGCAGAGTCTCGCACAGCTCGTTGGCGACATGGTCGATGTCGAGCGGCTCCTCGCCACCATGGCAGGCGATGTCGAAACCGCTGCCAAGGTTGAGCTCGGGGATGTGGCGGCCGATCCGCGCGCCGATTTCGCCCGCGCTGTCGATCGTCGCGCGATGCGCGGCGGCGATCGCTCCGGCGTTGAGACTTTGTGCGCCGGCAAACATGTGTAGCCCCGACCAGGTCGCGCCCGCTTCGACGATCGCCGCGACGACGTCGGGAACGCGTTCGCTGTCGATCCCGAACGGGCTTGGCCGCGCGCCCATGGTCAATTGCCCGCCTTCGATCGTGAACGGCACATTGACCCGCACCGCGAGCTTGGGCTGGATCCCGAGCCGCTCGCCCGCGGCGATCGCGCGCGATGTTTCACCTTCGCTTTCGATGCTGATCGTCGCGCCCGCGTCGATTGCTGCCTCAAGTTCGTCGTCGCGCTTGCCGGGGCCGGCGAAATGGATTGGAAGCCCGGCGAGATCGGCCTCGCGCAGCCGCTCGAGCTCGCCCAGCGAGACCACGCGGAAGCCATCGACATAGCGCCCAAGAAATTCGAGCAACGGCTGATAAGGGTTTGCACAGACATTATAATTCAGCGCCACGCCCGACGGCATCGCGGCCTGGAAACGCGCCACCTGAGCGCCGACGATATTATTGTCATAGACGAACAAAGGCGTTCCGCCGGCCTCGCTCACCAGCTCCTCGGCGGGGGTTCCGCCAATCGCCAGCACGCCGCTGTCATCGGGCGGGAAATAGAATGGAATGGTGCCGGCAGCTTTCATCGCGCCCCCTTATACGCGGCGCCCCCGCCGCACGGTCGTGCTACGCTTATTCGGCGGCAATCGCCTCATATTCCTGCGCCGCGAGATATTTTTCCGCGTCGAGCGCGGCCATGCAGCCGGTCCCCGCTGCAGTCACCGCCTGGCGGTAGATTTTGTCCATGACGTCGCCGCAGGCGAACACGCCGGGGACGCTGGTGCGGGTCGAATTAGCCTCGACCTTCACATAACCGTCGGAGTCGATGTCGAGTTGCCCGGCGAACAATTCGGTCGCGGGCGAATGGCCGATGGCGACGAATGCGCCTTCGACATCAATTCGGCTGAGCTCGCCCGTGCGGCGATTGCGCAGGTCGAGCCCGACCAATGCCTCGGGTTCGCCGCCGCCGACGAATTCGACCACTTCGCTGTCCCACACCATCTTGATGTTGGGATTGGCGAACAGCCGGTCCTGAAGGATCTTTTCGGCGCGCAGGCTGTCGCGGCGGTGGATCAAGGTGACGTCGTGGCTGTGGTTGGTCAAGTACAGCGCTTCCTCAACCGCGGTGTTGCCGCCGCCGATCACCGCGACCTTCTTGCCGCGATAGAAAAAGCCGTCGCACGTCGCACAGGCCGACGCGCCCCGGCCCTTCATATGCTCCTCCGACGGCAGCCCGAGCCATTTCGCCTGCGCCCCGGTGGCGATCACCAGCGCGTCGCAGACGTAAGTCGTATTATTGTCGCCGGTCAGGCGGAACGGCCGGCGGCTAAGGTCGACCGCGCTGATATGGTCCCACACGACCTTGGTCCCGACATGCTCGGCCTGCGCCTGCATCTCCTCCATCAGCCACGGGCCCTGGATGACGTCGCGAAACCCGGGGTAATTCTCGACGTCGGTGGTGGTGGTCAGCTGCCCGCCCGGCTGAATGCCTTGGATGACGATCGGCGACATGCCCGCGCGCGCGGCATAGATCGCGGCGGTCAGCCCGGCAGGTCCCGAACCGAGCACGGCTACGCGGGTCGAAATGCTATTACTCATCGCACGTTGCTTTACGGGCCGTTCAATCGCCCCGCAACGCTCTCTTGCATGGCCGGGCGTTAAACCGCGCGGCGACCGGCGACGAAGTGCCAGATGAGCGCGATAATCCCGACGATCAGCAGGATGTGGATCAATGCGCCCGCGGCGTGGAAGGCAAAGAACCCGAGTGCCCATAGGACGAGCAGGATGATGGCGATGGTCAGAATCACGGCGGTGGCTCCTTCGTTGCGTGCGCATCCAACCGGTGAGTGCCGC
>JBDSTQ010000149.1:0-2630 GCA_039928195.1 Sphingomicrobium sp. | reverse complement strand
TCGACCGCTGCCATCAGGTCGTCGAAATCGCTGCCCGGATAGGTTTTCTCGATCCCGTCGGCGAACGCCTGGCCGTATCCGGTCGACCCGCGCGGGTTGGTGTAAACGACCGCATAGCCGGCGGAATTGTAGAGCTGATAATCGGTCGAGAAATGCGGGCCGTAAGCGGCGTAGGGGCCGCCATGGATTTCGAGGATCGTCGGCAGCGGGCGGTCCTGCTTATAGCCCGCGGGGAGCATCACCCAGGTCGGCACATTGCCGCCGTCGGGCGCGCGCACAGTCAGCGTGGTCAGCCCGCCGAGCGCCTTGTTCGACAAAGCGAGATCGTTGAGGCGGGTGAGCAGGCGCAGCTGGTTGGGGCCGGTCGCAATGGCGATGTCGGCGGGGCGGCCGGGGGAATCGGTGGTGAAGGCGATCGCGCCGTTGCGCGCGAGGCTGAACTCGCCGCCGGCATAGGGCCGGTCGAGCCCACCGCTGGCGACCATGTGGGTGAGCGGGGTGACGCGCCCGTCGAACCCGATGCGCGAGACGGTGACCGCGCCGTCCTGTTCATAGGCGGCGACGAGCGAGCGGCCGTCGGCGCTCCACGCGACCTGCTGAATGCCGCGGTCGAGGTTGGGGGCAATTGCGGTTGGCGCACCGCCATTCACGTCCATCATATAAAGATTGCCCTGCTCGAACCCCTTGCGGTGGTCGTCGTTGCCGATGAAGGCGATGCGGCGGCCGTCGGGCGAGATCTTGGGCGAGCCGTCGGGGCCATCGCGGCTGGTCAGCGCGGTGATTGTGCCATCGGCGACATCGAGGCGGTAGATTTCGCTGTCCTGCGAGATCAACTCCCAATCGGGCTTGCGCACCGCGCTGAACAGGATCGCGCGGCCGTCGGGAGTCCATTCGGGTGCGCCGTCGTGAAACGCGCCGAAGGTCAGCTGGCGCGGCGCGCCGCCATCGGCGTCGACCATGAAAATCTTGTCGAAGCCGGGCTTCAAATAGCCGGCGCCGTCGGCGCGATACGTGACCTTGTCGATGATCTCGAGCGGCTTGGCCCACGTCGCGCCCTCGGGCTTGGGCGGCGCGCTGCCGAGCTTGGGGCCGTCATCGGGGACGGTCATCACATAAGCGATGCGGCGGCCGTCGTGCGACCAGGCGAGCGCCTGCGGGCTGTCGGCGAGGCCGGTGACGCGTACGCTTTGCCCTGAATCCATCCAGCGCACGAACAATTGCGGAGCGCCGCCCTCGGCGGTCGAGACAAAAGCCAGGCGGCGGCCGTCGGGCGACCAGCGCGGGCTGAAGCTGTCGCCGACACCGGCGGCGAGCGGGCGCTGCTCGCCGGTCGCGACGGTGATCAGCCAGATCGCCGAGCGCATCTTGTCGGTCATGATGTCGGCCGAACGGCGGACGTAGGCGATGCTGCGCCCGTCGGGGCTGATCTGCGCGTCCGACGCGGCGGCAAGGTTGAACAGATCGCTACCAGTGAAAATCGGATTGGGCGCATCGGCGGGCGCGGCGAGCGCGGGCGCGGAAATGCTGGTGGCGACCAGCAGCAGCGCCAGCGGCGATAGCGAACGAATGATTTTCACGTAGCGGCTCCCCCTAGGTCAACCGGGAGCAATCCAACTTTCTGTTGCGCTGGGCAAGCGCCCCCGCGGATTACTCCGCGGGGGGTGCGTCGCCGCTGGCTTTCTTGCGCGCCTTGCCGACCAGCGCCTTGGACTTCACGCGCGCCGCTTTGGGGGGCGCGGGCGTGATCTCGAACGCCGGGGCATTGTCCTTGATGCGGACCTTGACCTCGCCGCCGTTGATCAGTTTGCCGAACAGCAATTCCTCGGCGAGCGGCTGCTTGATCTTTTCCTGCACCAGGCGACCCATCGGGCGCGCGCCGTAGAGTTTGTCATAGCCGCGCGTGGTCAGCCAGGCGCGGGCTTCGTCGTCGAGTTCGATGTGGACGTTGCGGTCGGCGAGCTGGAGTTCGAGCTGGAGGATGAACTTGTCGACCACGCGCGCGACCACCGCTGGCGGCAGATAAGCGAACGGCACCACCGCATCCAAGCGGTTGCGGAATTCGGGCGTAAACATCTTGCGGATGGCGTCCTCCTGGACGTCCTCGCGATCCGACGCGCCGAAGCCGATGCCTTCGCGCGCCATGTCCGACGCGCCGGCGTTGGTGGTCATGATCAGGATCGTGTTGCGGAAATCGACGGTCTTGCCGTGGTGGTCGGTGAGCTTGCCGTTATCCATCACCTGCAACAGGATGTTGAACAGGTCGGGGTGGGCCTTTTCGACCTCGTCGAGCAGCAACACCGAATGCGGCTGCTGGTCGACCGCGTCGGTGAGCAGACCGCCCTGGTCGTAACCGACATAGCCCGGGGGCGCGCCGATCAGCCGCGAGACGCTGTGGCGCTCCATATATTCGCTCATGTCGAAGCGCTGGAGCGGGATGCCCATGACGCTCGCAAGCTGGCGCGCGACCTCGGTCTTGCCGACTCCGGTCGGGCCGGAGAACAGGTAATTGCCGATCGGCTTGTCGGGCTCGCGCAGTCCCGCGCGCGAAAGCTTGATCGCCGAGGCGAGCTTCTCGATCGCCATGTCCTGACCGAACACCACGCGCTTCAGATCGGCCTCAAGATGTTCGA
>JBDSTQ010000148.1:0-5615 GCA_039928195.1 Sphingomicrobium sp. | reverse complement strand
ATTGTTCACCGTGCTGTTCGTCAGCCTGCCCATGAGTCTCATTCAGATCGACGGTCCGGCGACCCCGGTGGTCGTCGGCTTCCTCCTCACTTTATCGACTTATTATATACATTCGCCGATCGACGCGCACTTCGGGCGATTGCGCGCGGTGCTGGTCGACAACCGCTTCCACCGCATCCACCATTCGCTCGAACCCCACCATCACGACCGCAATTTCGGCATCTGCTTCAGCATCTGGGACCGGATGTTTGGGACGGCTTATGAGCCGCGGGCGGACGAGTGGCCCGCGGTCGGGGTGGCGGGCGTCGCGCCGCCGCGCAGCGTGCGCGAATATCTGATGCTGCCGCTGGCGGGCTGGCGCGGCGAGGACCGCAACCGCGGGGTCAGAACCCCGGCAAAGTAATCGCGATGTCGGGGCCGTCGGGGCGCCAGGCGATGTCGAGCGAACCGCCATGCGCGGCGAGCGTGCGGCGGATCAGGGTCAGCCCCGAACTGCCGTCACGTGCTTGCTCGTCGACCGGCCGGTCGCTGGTCTCGCGCCAGTTCAAATGGAGTAAAGCACCGTCGATGTGGCCGTCGATGGCGATCTTTCCGCCGTGGCCGAGCGCGCCATATTTATTGGAATTGGTGCTGAATTCGCCGAGCACGAGCGCGAGCGTACGGACGCGGGTTTCGTCGAGTGCGGAGTCGGGCAAAGGCGCGATGGTGAGGCTGGTCGAATCGCCGCAGAACGGCTCGGTCAGGCGGCGCACGAGCGTATCGAGGCTGGCGTTGCCCAGCGCATCGCCTTCGAGCAGCAGCGACTGGGCGATGCCGAGCCGGTGCAGCCGGTCGACGATCTCGGCCGCGAACGCCTGACGCTCGGGATTGCCGCGCGCGGTGGCCATGACAATCGCGCTGGTCAGCGCATAGGCATTATGCAGCCGGTGCTTCATCTCGGCGGCGGTGGTGTCGCGCAATTCGCGTGCGGCGATGTCGGACGAGATGTCGCGCGAGACCGAGATCAGGCCTTTGAGCGCACCGCGCTCATCGCGCAGCGGCGCGACCGACACGTCCCACCACCGCGGCTCGCCCTTGGCGGTCGGGCAAAAGGCCTGGAAGCGGCTGTGCTGCCCGGCCTGCGCCTGGGTGATTGCGTTGCGGATTAGCGGCTGAGCTTCGGCGGGCCACAAGTCCCACCAATTCTTGCCCGCGACCAAGGTGAAATCGTCGATGCCCATCGCGCAGCGACCGTTGCGGTTCATGAAGTCGAGCGAACCGTGGGGGCCGATCACCTTGATGCAGTCCGCGCTCTGGTCGAGGATCGACGCGAGCATGTCGTCAGAAGCGCTGTGAAAACTGCTGACGATACTCGGAAAATCTAACGCGTTCACGGACTTAGTCACGGCTTTCCAATCGGCGGCCAAGTCGCCGACATAGGTTGCCGCATGGTGCGTGGCAATCGCCCGGCGTTGGTTGCGCGAGAGGTCGAGCGGCGAACGGCGGCAAGGCGCGATCGCAGGCATTTTTCGAAATTCGCGCGTGGCGACGGCTTGAGCGCGGCCACCATTCGTGGGACTCTCCAACCGCGGCATCCCCCCAAAGGAGAAATTCGATGTGCGATCACGACGACAAGGGTTTCATCGTCGATACGTCGGTGACCCGGCGATCGGTCGTCATCGGCTTAACTTCGGCCGCCGCCGCAATGGGCTTGCCAGGCACGGCGCTGGCCGCGAGCGTTGTCGAGACCGACGTGACAGTCAAAACCGCCGAGGGATCGGCCGATGCGGCGCTGTTCCGTCCTGCCGGGCGGGGCACTTGGCCCGCGGTGCTGCTGTGGCCGGACATCCTTGGACTGCGGCCGGTGTTTCGGGAAATGGGCCGGAGGCTGGCCGCCGAGGGCTATGTCGTGCTGGTCCCCAACCCATTCTATCGCACGCGGCGCGCGCCGATTGTCAGCGGGCCGTTCGATTTCGGCGATAAGGCCGCGGTGGGGAAGTTGATGGAACTCAAGGCGACTCTGACTGACGCCAGGGTCGACGATGACACCAAAGCCTTCCTCGCCTTCCTCGACCGGCAAAAGCAGGTTGACCGCCGCAAAGGCGCGGGGGTCCAGGGCTATTGTTTCAGCGGCCCCTTCGCATTTCGCGCCGCGGCCCTGCGGCCGCAGCGAATCCGTGCGGTCGCTTCGTTCCACGGCGGGGGCCTGGTCACCAAGGCGCCGTCGAGCCCGCACCTGCTGATCCCGAAGAGCAGGGCACGCTTCCTCGTTGCGATCGCCCGCAACGATGACAAGAGCCAACCCGAGGCGAAGACCATCCTCAAGGCGGGGTTCGCGGCTGCCAAACGGCCGGCGACAGTCGAGGTCTATCCGGCCGACCACGGATGGTGCGTTGCCGGCAGCCCGTCCTATGACGAGAAGGCGGCGGAGCGCGCGTGGGGCGAACTGCTCAAACTGTATCGCGCCAGCCTGATTTGATCAGGCCGGCTGCGGCGCGGGCGCGGCCGCAGCTTGCTCGGCGATCAGCTTGGCGTCGATCTCACTGGCACGGCGATAGGCGTCGCGGTCGGTCATGCGCGCGGCATAATCGGTGAACGCCGGGGTCGGCTCGAGCATCTTGAACATCAGCATGAAATTGATGTTGGCGCCGACGATGAGGTCCGCCGCGCTGAAGCGGTCGCCGGCGATATATTGCTTGTCGGTGATCGCCTTCTCGAGCGTGGCGATGGCGGTGTCGTAGGTGCCGTAGCCGACCATCGCCTGGCGCTCGGGCGGGGCTTCCCAGCCCATCGTGCGGTTGGTGAACGCGGCCTCGACCGGTCCCGCGGTGAAAAATGCCCAGCGGTAATAATCGGCGCGGTCCTTGGTGTCGGGCGCGAGGCCCGCGGCGGGAAAGGCATCGGCGAGGTAGAGGCAGATCGCCGCAACTTCGGTCACCACTTTGCCGTGGTGGACGATCGCCGGGACCTTGCCCATCGGGTTGATCGCGAGATAGGGCGCGGCCTTCATCGAGGTGCCGTAGCCGAGGATTTCGGTGTCGTACGGCTGGCCGATTTCCTCGAGCATCCAGCGCACGGTCGCCCCGCGCGATTGCGGGTTGGTGTAGAATTTCAGATCGGCCATGCGAGTCTCCCTGGGTTGGGGAGCAATCTAGCCATTCTGGAACATAAAGGGAACCCTCAGCCGCGTTCACCCTTTGCCGGCGGCGCCGCGGGCTCGGGGCCGGGCGCTGTCGCGGGCGGCGGGGTGTTGCCGCCGCGCTCGGCGGCGCTGGCGTCGCGGGCGGCGCGGAATTCGCTGTCCTCGCTCCAATTGGGCCACAGCCGTGAATTGGCGAGGTCGCGCCCGACCAGATGGAGCAATTGCGCGTCCTCGGCCATTCCGCGGAAGTCCCAGCTTGGCAGATATTCGTCATCGGGCTGGTGGTAGCGCTTGTCGGTATAGTCCGTGCCGATGACCTCGCCGCGCGCCGTGCCGCCGGTAACCAGATCATTTCCCGGCTTGAAGCTGATCGCGGGGACGCCGACCTTGGCCATGGTGAAATGGTCGGAGCGGTAGAAGCCGCCACTTTCGGGATGCGGGTCGGCGGTGAAATAGCGGTGCTGACGCTTGCCTTCGGCGACCAGCATGTCGAGCAAATCGAGCTTCGCCGTGCCCGAGATGCTGAAATTCTTCGCCGGGCCGAAGACGCCCATTGAATCGGTGTTGAGCACGGCAACGGTCTTGCCCAGCGGGTAAAGCGGGTTGGCGGCATAATATTCGGAGCCGATCAGACCCTTCTCCTCGGCGGTGACGGCGAGGAAGACGACCGAACGGTCAGGTCGCGGGCCCCGCGTGAAAGCGCGCGCCTGCTCGATCAGCTGGGCAATGCCGGTCGCATTGTCGACCGCGCCATTATAGATCGCATCGCCATTGGCGTCGGGCTTGCCGATGCCGAGATGGTCCCAGTGCGCGGTGTAAATGACCGTCTCGTCGGGATAGCGCTTGCCCGGGAGCAGGCCGACGACGTTGGCGGAATTGATCACCTGGGTGCGCGCGGTGCCGTGCGCGACGAGGCCCGCCTTGAGCGCGACCGGGCGGAAGTCCGAACGCCGTGCGGCGACCTTCATCGCCTCGAAATCGAGCCCCGAGGCAGTGAACAGACGCTGCGCGAGTTCGCGCTGGATCCAGCCTTCGACCAGCGGATGCTCGGCCGCCGGATTTTTCCGCACGATATCGAACATGGTGTTGGTGTTGCTGTTCCTGACGGTGTTCCAGCCATAGGAAGCGGGCGCGGTTTCGTGGATCACCAGCACGCCGGCGGCGCCCTGCCGCGCGCCTTCCTCATATTTGTAGGTCCAGCGGCCGTAATAGGTCATCGCCTTACCGCCGAAATCGCCGCGCAGCGGATCGGTCGCGACGCCTTCGAAATCGGGATCGTTAACGAGCACGACGGCGATCTTGCCCTTCAGATCGACGTCCTTGAAATCGTCCCAATTGCGCTCGGGCGCGCGAACGCCATAGCCGACGAACACCAGCGGTGCGCCATTGAGGCTGACCGCGCTCTGCCCGTTGGTCGGCGAGCGCGCGGTAATTTCCTCGCCCTGGGTCAGCTCGACCTGCTGCCCGGCGATGGTCATGGCGAGATGCGGCGGCGCTTGCCAGTCGGACTGGAGCAACGGCACGGTCTGCGTCCAGCGGCGCTGTCCATCGACCATGTCGCCGCCCGGCTGGAGCCCGGCGGATCGAAACTGGTCGGTGATATAGGCGACCGTTTTCTGTTCGGCGGGGGTGTTAACGCCGCGGCCTTCAAATGCGTCCGAGCCCAAAGTCTGGACATGGGCGCGAAGCCGTTCGGGGCTGAAACCGCCAGTCGGCGCGGCGGACAGTGGAATGGCGACGAGTGAGAGCGCGCTGGCGCCGAGCAAGCGGAATTTGGTCACGAGATGTCTCTCCCCAGAGATGCGCGGAGGCGCTTGCTCTGGATGACGGACGGCCGCGGAAAAAGTTGCGTTCTAAAGCGCCTAGCGCGTGCGATATTTGTCGAACCAGGCGATGATCGCCGACGCTTTGGCTGCCGATTGCGACGGGCGCGCGGCGATTCCGCCGTGGCTCGCCTCGGGAATTTTTACGAGCGCGGTGGGGACACGCTGGAGCTTCAGCGCCGAGTAAAGCTGCTCGGACTCGCTCACCGGCGTGCGGTAATCCTCGGCGCCAACGACGACCAGCGTCGGAGTTTTGACATTGGCCATCAGGCTCAGCGGCGAGCGCGCCCAATAGCCCTGATAATTCTCCCACGGCAGCGACCCCATCCAGTACGGCGCGAAGAACGGGGTGCCGTCGCTGGTCAGCGCCATGCTGGTCCAGTTGATCACCGGCTTCTGCGCCGCCGCGGCTTTGAAGCGCGTGGTTTTGCCGATGATCCACGCAGTGAGGATGCCGCCGCCCGACCCGCCGGTGACGAACAGATTATTGGGGTCAGCGATGCCCGCCGCGACCGCGCCGTCTACCGCCGCCATGAGGTCGGCATAATCGCTGTCGGGATAGGTTTTCTCGATCCCGTCGGCGAACGCCTGACCATAGCCGGTCGAGCCGCGCGGGTTGGTGTAGATGACGGCGTAACCGGCGGCATTGTAGAGCTGATAGTCGGTCGAGA
>JBDSTQ010000147.1:0-3010 GCA_039928195.1 Sphingomicrobium sp. | reverse complement strand
GCCCCGCGCTCATCGCCGCCTCGATCTTGCGCCGCGCCTCCAGGGCCAGGCTGCCGTGGTGGATGCCAATTGGCAGCGCGGAATCGTTGGCCTTCCACAAATCCTGGAAAATCAGCTCGGCGAGGCTGCGGGTGTTGCAAAACACGAGTGTGGTCTTGTGCTGCGCGATCAACCGCATCACCTCGCTCGCCGCGTGGCGCCCCGAATGCCCGCCCCACGGAATGCGGTTCTCGGGAATGAGGATCGACAGATCGGGCTCGGCGCCGGGATCGCCGATGACCACATCGACGAGGTCGATGTCAGCATCGGGCGCGAGCCAGCCGCGATAGGCGTCGGGGTCGCTGATCGTCGCCGACAGCCCGACGCGGCGGAGCCCCGGTGCGAGCTTGCCGAGCCGGGCGATCGACAAGCTCAACAGATCGCCGCGCTTTTCCTTGGCAAAGCCGTGGAGCTCGTCGACGATGATCGTCTTGAGCCCTTCGAACATCGTCGCACTGTCAGGATAGCTGAGCAGCAGGCTTAACGATTCGGGCGTGGTCAGAAGCACGTGCGGCGGGCGTACGCGCTGCCTCGCCTTGCGGTCGGACGGAGTGTCGCCGGTGCGCGTCTCGATGCGGATCGGGAGCCCCATTTCCTCGACCGGGCCGATGAGATTGCGCTGGACATCGACGGCGAGCGCTTTCAGCGGCGACACGTAGAGCGTGTGCAACCCTTCGACCGGCGTTTCGGCAAGCTCGCAGATTGTCGGCAGGAACCCAGCCAAAGTCTTGCCCGCGCCGGTGGCGGCGACGAGCAAGGCGCTGCGCCCGGCGCGGCCAAGCGCGAGCATCTCGAGCTGGTGGCGGCGCGGGCGCCAGCCCTTGCTGTCGAACCAGCGCTCGACCGCGGGCGGGAGCGGCGGCGCGGTCAGAGGTCGTCCGTTCCCTCGCGGCGGCGCTTGTCCTCGTCGCTATAAAGATCGCGAGTCGCGTCCTCGGTACGCTTAGTGGTTTTCGACGAACGCCGCCGCGTGACCAGCCACAGCAACACCGCGAGCAGCAGCGCCGGCAACAATATGTCGATGATCCCCCATTGTGCTTCAGCCATTTTTATCTCCTCCCCCGGAACCTCCGGATGATTTCTCGCCTATATAGCTCGCAATGCCCCGTCTCGGTTCCTGGATCGAGCCTCATCCGGAAGGGATCTACGTTCGCCCCGCGGACGCGTGGGTCGATCCGTCCGAGGCCAAGCCGCTCGCGCTCGTCACGCACGGCCATAGCGATCATGCGCGCGGCGGCCATAGCGCCGTGCTGGCGACGCCCGAAACGCTGGCGATTATGGAATGCCGCTATGGCCCGCAGCCGGGCGGACAGGGGGTCGCTTATGGCGAAACCGTCCGCGTCGGCGAGGTCGATGTGAGCTTCGTCCCCGCTGGCCATGTGCTCGGCTCGGCGCAGATCATCCTCGAACATGCCGGCGAGCGCGTCGTGGTGTCGGGCGATTACAAGCGCCGGCCCGACCCGACCTGCCGGCCGTTCGAGGTGACTCCGTGCGACATTTTCATCACAGAGGCGACCTTCGGCCTGCCCGTGTTCCGCCACCCCGATACGGGCAGCGAAATCGACCGGCTGCTCCAGCGGCTTCACGCCGATCCGGCGCGTTGTGTGCTGGTCGGTGCTTATGCGCTGGGCAAGGCGCAGCGCATCATCCGCGAGCTGCGCGACCGCGGGCATGACGCGCCGATTTACATTCACGGCGCGCTCGAGCGACTATGTCGGTTATACGAGGAGCATGGGGTCGAATTGGGCGAGCTTCGGCCCGCGACTGGCGCGGCGAAGGCCGAGCTTGCCGGCCATGTCGTGATCGCCCCGCCGGGCGCGCTCAACGACCGCTGGTCGCGGCGCCTGCCCGATCCGGTGACGGCGATGGCCTCGGGCTGGATGCGCATCCGCCAGCGCGCGCGCCAGCGCAATGTCGAGCTGCCGCTGATCATTTCGGATCACGCCGATTGGGACGAACTGACCACGACGATCCGCGAAGTCGCGCCTAAGGAAGTGTGGATCACTCACGGTCGTGAGGAAGCGCTCAAGCATTGGTGCATGACCCACCAGATCAAGGCGCGTGAGCTCAATCTAGTGGGGTATGAGGACGAGGATGATTAGTGCGCGGCCTCGCTCCGCACGATCCCCGATTGGCCGAGCTGCTCGTCAATCTGTGCGATCAACCGTTCGACCCCCGCTTCATCCTTCGCCTCCGCGCGCGCGACCAGCACGTCTTGCGTGTTCGATGCGCGGAGCAGCCACCAGCCGTCGCGGGTGCTGACGCGGACGCCGTCGGTGGCGTCGACCTCCGCGCCCGAGTCCGACAGGCGTTGGTGGACTTCCTCAACCACCGCGAACTTGCGGGTTTCGTCGACCGGGAAACGCAGCTCGGGGGTGGCGACGGACTTGGGCATCGCGTCCATTAATTCGGTCAGACTTTTCCCCGACGCAGCGACGGCTTCGATCAGGCGGACGGCGGCGTAGAGCGCGTCGTCGAAGCCGTACCAGCGGTGCTTGAAAAAGATGTGGCCGCTCATCTCGCCCGCCAATGGCGCGCCGGTTTCCTTCATCTTCGATTTGATCAGGCTGTGCCCGGTCTTCCACATCAGCGGCTCGCCGCCGAGCGCGGCAATGCGGTCGAACAGGATCTGGCTCGCTTTGACGTCGGCGATGATCGTCGCGCCGGGCTCGGCCGCGAGCACCGGGCCGGCGAGGATCGCGAGCAATTGATCGCCCCAGATCACGCGGCCCAGACCATCGACCGCGCCGATGCGGTCGCCATCGCCGTCGAAAGCGATGCCGAAGTCGAGCTGTTTGTCGGCGACGAGCACTTTCAAGTCGGCGAGGTTGGCCTCAACTGTCGGGTCGGGGTGGTGGTTGGGGAAGGTGCCGATGACCTCGGTGAAGATGGCGTGATGTTCGCCGGGCAAATGCTTGATCAGTTTTTCGAGGGCTGGACCGGCGGCGCCATTGCCGGCGTCCCAGCCGAC
>JBDSTQ010000146.1:0-10806 GCA_039928195.1 Sphingomicrobium sp. | reverse complement strand
GCCTCGGCCAGGCCCCGGCACGCCAGGCCGCGCTCAAAGCCGGGCTGCCCAAATCGGTCCAGGCGACCACCGTCAACAAGGTCTGCGGATCGGGCATGCAGACGGTAATCATGGGCGACGAGGCGATTGCCGCTGGCAATGCCGCGATCATCGTCGCCGGCGGCATGGAGAGCATGACCAACGCGCCCTATTTGCTCAAGAAGCACCGCTCGGGCGCACGCATCGGGCATGACACCGCCTACGACCATATGTTTCTCGACGGACTCGAGGACGCGTATGAGGAAGGCCGCGCGATGGGCAGCTTCGCCCAATGCACCGCCGACGAATATCAGCTGACGCGCGGCCAGATGGACGATTATGCGATCGAGAGCCTGAAGCGCGCCAAGGAGGCGATCGACAATGGCGGGTTCAAGGACGAAATCGTCGCGGTGACCATCTCGGGCCGCAAGGGCGACACCGTGGTTGATACCGACGAAGCGCCCGGCCGCGGCCGCCCCGACAAGATCCCGCAATTGAAGCCCGCTTTCTCCAAGGAAGGCACGATCACCGCCGCAACCTCGTCGTCGATTTCGGACGGCGCCGCGGCGGTCGTGCTGACGAGCGAATCCAACGCGCGCGCCAAGGGCCTGACTCCGGTCGCGCGGATCGTCGCCACCGCCGCCCACGCGCAGGAGCCGGCGCAATTCACCGTCGCCCCGATCGGCGCGATCGACAAATTGCTCAAAAAGGCCGGGTGGAAGGCCGACGAGGTCGATCTGTGGGAGGTCAATGAGGCGTTCGCCTGCGTCGCGATGTTCGCGATGAAGGACCTCGGCATCCCGCACGAAAAAATCAACGTCCACGGCGGCGCGACCGCCTTGGGCCATCCGATCGGCGCCAGCGGAACGCGCATCCTGGTGACGTTGATCAACGCGCTCAAGCAGCGCGGCGCCAAGCGCGGCGTCGCGAGCTTGTGCATCGGCGGCGGCGAAGCGACCGCGGTAGCGATCGAGCTGGTCTAGTCGCGGATTCGCGCCGCGCCATCAGGACTGATAGGTGTTGCTCCCCTCAACAGGGGAGAAAAGAAATGCGCTCGATACTCTGCGTCGCTGCTGTGCTCGCGCTCGTTGGCTGCTCCGAGGCCGAAGCGCCCGCTGCGAATGACAGCGCGGACGTGACCACAACCGCCGCGCCCGCGGCGATCCCCGCGGCGTTCGATATCAACAGCACAAGCTGGGAATTCATCGACGCCAAATCCAAAAAGCCGATCCAGGAATCGGTCGACGCCACTGGCAAATATATTGCCGTGTCGGGCACGGAGCATATGGATCATGGCACCGCGGTGATGAAGGACGGCAAAGCCTGCTTCACCAGCGCGATGACCAAGGATGGCGAAATTTGCTGGACCGACCCCAAGATCGAAGTCGGTCAGTCGGGCGAAACTACCAGCGACAAGGGTGAAAAGCTTCCCCTCAAACGCGTCGCTTATGTCCCGCTGACGATGTAACGAAAGCGGCCGGGCGCGGCGCTAAGGTCGCGCCCCCGCATAAGCCAAGCATTCGAGCTCGAGCTGCGCGCCGAGCGCAAGTCCGGTCGCGCCGAAAGCGCTTCGGGCGGGGAGTTTGCCCGCCTTGAAATAGGGCACATAGACGGCGTTGAACGCTGGCCAGTTCGCCATGTCGGCAATCATCACCGTGCATTTGAACACGTCGCCCCAGCCAAGCCCGCGCGCCTTCAGCGCCGCGCCGACATTGTCCATCGTCTTCTTGGCCTGGCCTTCGAACGTCGCGGGCAATTTGCCGTCGGGGCCGAGGCCGATCTGACCTGACAGATACATGACATTGTTGACGCGCACCGCGCTCGAAAATGGCGACGCCGAGCCGTCGGGCCGCGCGGGCGCGGGGAAATATTCGACTGAGTGCGGCCCGGCGACCGCGCTGGCCGCGAGCAACGCCAATGCGCCGACAATCGGATACTTCATTGTTTCCCCCTTGATGACAGCTACTCAACCACCTCGTCGGTCGTCACGCCCCACAGATCGCCAGTGCGGATATAGCCTTCACGCTTGGCGAAGGCGACGTGGCACCAGCCCGCCTTGCAATGGTCGATGTGGCCAACAGTGCCGGTCGCGGCGAGATAACGCGGTTTGGCACTGTCGCTCGGCTCGGTACGCACCGCGCGCGGCGCGCCGGGCTTGATCAAGGCGGTGCGGCGGTCGCTGAGCAAGGTTACCAGCATCCAGCCTGAGGCGCCGTCGACATCCTCAATCAGCCGCCAATGTTCGTAGCGCTTGAGCACGCGCACCGGCAGATCGCGGCGCTGATACAGCCACACGCCGGGATAGTTCTTGCCCGGCCCGGTGCGCGTCATCGCCTGGCCGCTGGCGATCGACGCCCAGTAAGGCGGCTTCTTGTCCTGCGCGGCGGCGGGAGACGCGAGCAACATCATCGTCATTCCCGCGAAAGCGGGAATCCAGTTTCTTCGCTTGCGCTGGGTCCCCGCTTTCGCGGGGATGACGACTTCTATCACTACGCCCCCGTCAGGATGCGGTCGACCAATTGCTTGACCGTCGGCACGAACCCGTTCGAATAGAATGGGTCGGTGCGGAAGCGGAAGGCGGCGTGGCCGGCGAACATCAGATTTTCCTCGACCGGGCCGCCATGCGCAATGTCCTGGAGCGTCTTTTGAATGCAGAAGCTGCGCGAATCCGCCAGCCGGCCGGTGCTGTTCTTCTCATTGTCGGCCCATGAAGAGAATGCGCATTGCGACAGGCAGCCCATGCAGTCCGCCTGATCCTTGCGGATCATTTTCTCTTCCTCGGGCGTGACGAAAATGAGCGTGTCGTCGGGAGTCTTCATCGCGTCGGTGAAGCCCTTGGCATACCATTCGCGCGCGTGCTGCAAATCGCCCCGCGTCACCCAATAATGTTTCTTGGTGCCAATCCCGACGTCAAGCTCAAACGCATGATCGCCGACCTGCTGCGGGGTGTAGGCAATCTGGCGTTCGCTGCGCTGTTCAAGGTTACGCAGGAACGGGTTGCGCACTGCCGACGAATAGAACCCTGTCGGGGAGAAACGGTGGAGCAGAACATCGCCCTCTTCAAGCGTCGTCAGCCGCGCTTTCCAGTCGGGCGGGATCGGGCTTTCCTGCGTCAGCAACGGCCGCGTCCCGAACTGGAAGATGATCTGCCCGAGCTCGGGATTGTCGATCCAATTTTCCCACTCGTCGAGGCGCCAGACGCCGCCGGCCATGACGATCGGGACGCTGTCGGATATGCCCTCGGCGCGCATCGTGTCGCGCAATTCCTTAACCCGCGGATAGGGATCCTGCGGCTTGCGCGGGTCTTCGGCGTTAGACAGGCCATTGTGCCCGCCGGCCAGCCACGGATCTTCATAAACCACCGCCGACAGCCATTCGGCGGCCTTGTGATAGGCGCGCTTCCACAATGCGCGAAAGGCGCGCGCCGAGCTGATGATCGGCAGATAGGATACGCCGTGCGAAGCCGCGATTTCGGATAATTTATACGGCATTCCGGCGCCGCAGGTGACACCCGCGACCAGACCCTTGGTGCGTTCCAAAACGCCTTCGAGCACGCGCTGCGCGCCGCCCATTTCCCACAGCACATTGATGTTGATCGCGCCCTTGCCGCCAGCAATATCGTACGCGCGCTCGACCTGCGCGACCGCGCCGTCGATCGCATATTGCACTAGCTCCTCGTGACGCTCGCGGCGGGTCAGCGCGCGATAGATTTGCGGGATGATGCGCCCCTCGGCATCGAAGCTGTCGGCATTGACCGCGCTGACCGTGCCGATCCCGCCTGCCGCCGCCCACGCGCCCGAACTGGCATGGTTGGTGGCGCTGACGCCCTTGCCGCCTTCGACCAGCGGCCACACTTCGCGGCCGCCGTAGAGGATGGGCTTGAGCCCCTTGAACAACGCCTGTCTCCTGATGCTCCGGGCCATATAGTGAGCTTGGCCGTCCTATGCGAATGTTTTGCTGAGCCGCGCGTTCCTATTGCAGCGCATAATCGAGCCCGATGTCGACCGCCGGCGCCGACTGGGTGATCCGCCCGACCGAGATGAAGTCGACGCCCGTCTCGGCGATCGCGCGGATAGTCTCGAGATTGACCCCGCCCGACGCCTCGAGCGGAACGCGTTTGGCGACCAGCGCGACCGCTTCGCGCAGCATCGCCGGCGCCATATTGTCGAGCAGCAGGCGGTCGGCGCCCGCGGCCAGCGCGGGCTCGATCTGCGCGAGGCGGTCGACCTCGATCTGGACTTCCAGCCCGCTATTCGCGGCCCTGGCGCGCCGCACCGCCTCGGCCACGCCGCCGCACACCGCGACATGATTGTCCTTGATCAGCAGCCCGTCATCAAGCCGCATGCGGTGGTTGTGCGCGCCGCCCATTCGCGCGGCATATTTATCGAGCAGGCGCAGCCCGGGAATCGTCTTGCGCGTGTCGAGCAAGGTCGCGCCGGTGCCCGCGATCGCTTCGACATACCGGCGGGTCAGCGTGGCGATCCCCGACAGATGTTGCACCGTGTTGAGCGCCGACCGCTCGGCGGTGAGCATCGCGCGCGCATTGCCGTCGATCAACATCAGCACTTCGCCCGCCGCGACCGCGTCGCCATCGGCAAAGCGCGAGTCGATCGTCACGCCGGAATCGAGTTCGCGGAAGAATGCCTCGGCAATCGCCAGGCCGGCAAGCACGATCGGTTCGCGGCAGTCCATCGACGCGGTGAAGCGCGCGTCCTTCGGGATCGTCGCGCGCGAGGTGACGTCGCCGCCGCGCCCGAGGTCCTCGGCCAACGTCACGCGCACGAACGCGATAAGCTCGAAATCGTCGGGCAAGGCCATGGCGCGCGTTTAGGCGCGGCGGCAAGGCGCGGGCAAGCGGCTCACTTGGTCGGCGCCGCAGTCTCTTTCGGCGCCGTCTCCTTGGGCGCGGTAGGGACGGGCTCGATGCCCTGTTCGCCGAGGAGCACCCAGCGACCGTCCTGGCGGGTGAAATGCGCCGGGTCGCCGTCGCGGAACTCAGTGTCGTGCCAGCCGACCAGAGTCACTTCGACATTCTCGCCCTCAATCGTGATCTTGTTGAAGCTCTGCTGCTGGTCGCGCACGCGGGTCGAGGTCGCGGTGCCCGCCTGAATCACCAACGCGCCGGTCGACTTGGTCACGAAATCGGCCGAATCCTGATGGCTCGCACGGTGATTGTGCCCCGCGAGCAGAAGATCGATGCCGAGCGTCCCGATCATTTCCAGGACGTCGGCCTGATTGTCGATCGGCTTGCCCATGCCAAGCCCGGTGGGCAGCGCGAAAATCGGGTGATGCGTGACCAATATTCGCGGCACCTTGGGGTCGATCCGCCCGAACGTGTCGCGAATGAACGCGATCTGCTCATGATTGATCGAGCCGTCCTTGAACGTCGCCGAGCGCGCGGTGTTGACACCCAGCACCGCCGCTCCGGGCACCTCGTGGAATGGGCACAGCGTCTCGGCGATAAACTTGCGATAGCGCCGCAGCGGCGACAGGAATCGCCGCAGCACATCGTACAACGGCACATCGTGATTGCCCGGCACCGCGAGCACTTGATGCCCGGCCTTGCGCAACCGCTCGAGGAATGCGCCGGCCTCGGCGAACTGCGCGGTGCGCGCACGCTGGGTGAAGTCGCCGCTGATCACGACCAGGTCGGGTTTGAAGGCATCGACCTGTTGTTCGACCGCGACCACGAGCTTGGGCTCGTGCGCGCCGAAGTGGAGGTCGGAGAGGTGGATGAGGCGGGCCATAAAGCGTTGAACGCGCGTCGTTCGATTGGGGTTCAGAAGTTGAGCAGCAGAAGCAATTTGGAGTCGATCCCGATGCCCTCGGCGCGGCGTTCGGCAATGAATTCGGACATCCGGCTGCGCTCGACCAGATGGACCTTGATGTCCTCATGGTCATTGCCGCCGCCCTCGCCGATCCGATGCAAGTCGGTCGCGCGAACGAGCGTGAAGCTTTCGGCGACCATTCCCGGCGACGAATAGAAATCGCCGAGCCGCTCGACGCGGGCGGCGGTGAAGCCGGCCTCCTCCTCCAGCTCCTTGACCGCGGTCTGCTCGATCGTCGCGGCGGGGTCCTCGTCGCCGACGAGGCCCGCGGGCAGCTCGATGCAGCGCTTGCCCGGAGGCACGCGGTGCTGCTCGACAAGAATAATCTTGCCGTCATGTTCGGCGAGGATGACGACCGCGCGCACATCGTTGGTGCGGCTGGCATACTCCCACGGCCCCGAGCGCATCGCGCGGAGATATTTGCCCTGCCACATGACTTCGCGCGGCCGGTCGATTTCCCGGCTCACAATTCGATCAATTTGTCGGGGATTTCGTTAATATCGGCTGCCGAGCGCGGGAAATGCTCGGCGAGCACTTCGCCGACGATCGCGATCGCCGCGCAAATGCCGTCGGCGGGGCGCCCGGCGCGGACTTCGGTCAGCAACGCCGCCATCGCCTCGCCCCAGGTGCCGTCATCGGTCACGCCAAGGATCGCTTCGTCGGCGACGATTTCGGCGCGGCGCTCGGCCATCGACAAATAGATGAGAATGCCGGTGCGCCCGACGGTGCGGCGCTCGGCGGCGGCGCGGAAGATGACCACCGCGCGGCGGCGCACGCGGCGATGCTTGGTCGGTGACGGGGTCAGCGCCAGCCGCAGCGGCTGCCACCGGAGGACCAACAGTACCGCGGTGAATTTAAGCACCGCGAGGATCATCAGGAAGGTCAGCAATTCGCCCAGCGTCGGCTCCGCGCTCCACCCGCCAGACACCTGGCTGTGCCACCACTCCAGCCACTGCGGCTGCCACGCCGCCCAGGCGAGCACGAGGATCATCGCCGCGACCGCCCAGTGGAGCGCGCTGTCGTGGTAGGAATCGCTGATCGGCGTCGCCACCGCGACGATCTCGCCGTTCGAGCGCACTTCGGCTGCGGCAATCGCCCGGCTCACCTTGGCGTGGTCGGCTTCCGTCAATTGCATCACCACGAGCCCGATGCTCCGCCGCCGCCGAACGAACCGCCGCCGCCCGAGAAACCGCCGCCGCCGCCGAAGCCACCGCCGCCACCGCCCCAACCGCCGCCACCGCCGAAGCCGCCGCCGCGCGAGCCGCGACTGAGTTCATTCAAGCCCCACAGCACGACCCACGGGCTGATCCCGCTGCGCCCGCCGCTCTGGCCGCGATAACGCCGGCCGCGCACCCCGCGCACCAGCGGCATGATCACGAACAGGATGATGATCATCCAGAAGATCACCGGCCCGAAGCCCGGCGAAGCGGTCTCGCGCCGGCGCTGCGCCTGCTCGGCGCTGTTGACGTTCTTGAGCGCGCGATCGGCGGGCAGGCTCATCTGGGTGATGATCTGGTCGGCACCCTCGACGATCCCGCCGCCATAATCGGGCGGGTTCTGCTTGAAATGCGGCAGGATCGCCTCGCGCACGATCACGCTCGACACTGCGTCGGTGAGGAACACGCGCGCGCCATAACCGGTCTCAATCCGTACCTTGCGCTCCTTGGGCGCGACCAACAGGATGACCCCGTCATCCTTGTCCTTTTGTCCGATCCCCCAAGCGCGTCCGAGCCGGTAGCCATAATCCTCGATCGTTCGGCCCTCGAGGCTGGGGATCGTGGCGACGACCAATTGGCGCCTGGTCTGCGCTTCGAGCGACTCCGACTTGGTGGTAAGATCGGCGATCTGCTCGGGACTGAGCAAATGCGCGGCATCGACCACGCGCCCGGTGAGCTTGGGAAATGTTTGCGCGGATGCCGGGAGTGCGAAGAGGAGCAGCGAAAGCAGCCAAATCACCGTCATTCCTGCGAATCCGGGAGCCGGAGACGGCCTCAGGCCAATCCCGCTTGATTGCTCCGAAGGCAGCGGGACCCCTGCTTGCGCTGGGGTGACGAGCGTGTGGTTCAACTTGTCCTCAGCCGCTGGTGTTGAAATCGACCTTCGGCGCGGTTTGCGCGCCCGACGCCGCCGCGAACGGCACCTTGGGCTTGGCGCCGTAAAAGATCTTGGCGCCGATCGCGTCGGGGAAGGTACGGATGCGCGTATTATACGCCTGCACCGCCTCGTTATAATCGTTGCGCGCGACGAGGATGCTGTTCTCGGTCCCCTCGATCTGGCTTTGCAAGGCGAGGAAGTTCTGGTTGGACTTAAGGTCCGGATAGGCTTCCTGCAGCCGCTGCAGGCTGAGCGTCAGCCGATTCTGCGCGTCATTGAAGGCGTTGATCTTGGTCGGGTCCGACAGGTCGCCCGGGCTGAGCTGGATGCGGTTCGCGCCGGCGCGCGCCTCGGTGATCTGCGTCAGCACATCTTTTTCCTGCTTGGCATAGCCCTTCACCGTGTTGACGAGGTTGGGAATGAGATCCGAGCGGCGCTGATATTCGCTCTGCACATTGGCCCATTTGGCGTTCACAGCTTCTTCCGCCGTGGGGACCGAGTTGACCCCGCAACTCGACAGGCTGACGGCGGCAATCGGCGCGAGCAGTCCGTAACGGTAAGCATTCATCTCTCATCCTCCCGAGAAGCGTCTGCGGGCATAACTAGAGACGCGGCCAGTTCGTTTCAATATGCTGTCTTACGATCGCAATACAGTCGCTGTGTGCGCGCGGGCGAAATTGCGCTACGGCGCAGCGCTGGGGGAAATCAAACTATGCTTCACGAATTTAAGGCGTTCATCGCGCGCGGGAATGTGCTCGATCTGGCGGTCGCGGTGATCATCGGGGCGGCGTTCGCCAAGATTGCCGCGAGCCTGACCGACGACATCATCATGCCGATCATCGGCGCGATCTTCGGCGGGCTCGATTTCGCCAGCCATTTCATGCTCCTCGGCCCGGTCCCCGACGGATATACGGGCAGCCTGACCGATTATGCCGCGCTCAAGGCGGCGGGCGCGCCGGTGCTCGGCTGGGGTCAGTTCCTCACCGTGGTGATCGATTTCCTGATTCTCGCCTTCATCATCTTCCTGCTCGTGCGCTGGGCGGCCAAGCTGATGAAGCGGCGCGACGAGGAGCCCGGCGGCCCGACCGAGGCCGAACTGCTGACCGAAATCCGCGACGAGCTGCGCAAGCGCGGCTAGCGCGTCATTTGGGCATCCCGCTGAGCCCGCTGGCCTTGCGCAGCGCGGCGGCATCGAGGCGATAGCCGTCCTGGATAATGGTTTCGATGTGGCGCAAATTGCCGAGATCCTGCTCGACGTCGCCGTCGATCAGCAGCAAGTCGGCGTCCTTGCCGGCGGTGATCGATCCGGTGCGGCCAGCCATGCCGACCATCCGCGCGGGCACGATCGTCGCCGATTGCATCGCCTCGACATTGCTCATCCCCGCCTGGCGGTAGAGTTCGAGCTCGCGCACCAACTCGAGGCCGCTGCCGTCGGTGCCGGCAACCACCCGCACGCCGGCCTTGTGCAGCCGCCCGGTCAGTTCGACCAGCTTGGCGTAACTGGCTTTGAAATCGTCGCGGGTCAGCCCGTCGAACAACGGATAACCGCCGATTTTCCACCCGCGCGCCACGACCGGCGGCGCAATCTCGGCATACGGCGCATAGGCCGGCGAAATCGCGCTGCCGTCGGCGGTCAAACTGCCTTCCCACACCACCAGCGTCGGGTCGACGATGGCGCGGCGCTTGGCGAGCTCGGCGTAGAACGCCTGCATTGCCGGCGACGCCAAATCGACGTCCTTGCCATATTTCGCCGGACCTTCGATCCGCGCCGCGGTATTGGCCTTGTCGACCACCGCCTGCGGCATCGCCTGCATCATGATGAAATTGATGTGCGTGATCTCGTCATAGCCGGCGCGAACCGCGTCGAGCGGGCGCATGCCCGCGGGCACGTGGCCGTGCACATGGAGCCCGAGGCGGTGCGCTTCCTTCGCCGCCGGAGCGATCCATTCGGGCTTCATCGAGGTGTAGAACTTCACGCCCCACATCCCCGCCGCCTTGATCTTGCGCACCGCGGCAAGCGTTTCGCCGAGGCTGGACACGGTCAAAGCCATTTGCGCCGCGAGCGGATCCTTGCGGTCGACGATCACGCTGACCTTGCCGTCGGGCGCGAGCAGGTCACCGGCGGCGCGCCGCCTGGCAATGCTTTGCGCATCCTCGATCGTCGAACCCGGGCTGCGGTAATTGAGCGTCCCCGTGGCAACGTTTTGAATCAGATTCCAATCGTCGTCGCCGACATGGAGGTGCGCATCCCATAAACCGGGAACGAGCGTTTTGCCGACGCCGTCGATGACCGTCGTGCCCTTGGGTGCCTTAAGGCTTCCGGCCGCACCGACCGCGGCGATCTTGCCGTTGGCGACGAGCACCGCGCGCTCGGCGCGGTAGCGGCCGGCGACGGCGTCGAAAATCTTCACATGGTCGATCAGCGTCGGGGTCGCGTTGGCGGGGGCGAGGAAGCCGCGCGACACGTCGCGCGCCATCGCCGCGGTCGCCGCCTCCTGGACGGTCTTCAGTTTCTCGCGAACGCCTTCATAGCCGGCGGGGAGGACGCCCATCCCGCCGGCGAAGCCGAAGAAACGGTTGTCGGCGTCGAGCCAGATCGGGCTGGGGGCGAAGCCGGCGCCGTTGACGAACGCCAGCCGCAGCATGCGCGGACCGGCGGGACCGTCAACCTGGACACTGTCCCCGAGCGTCAGACCGGCATGGCCGCTGGGGAGCAGGTCGATGCCCTGATGGCCTGCTGCGACCAGCGCTGCGTAGTCCTGCTCGCCGGCAATCCATGGCCCGCCATAGTTCGAATAGCGTTTGCCCGCGATCGGCGCCGAGCCCTCGTCGACCGCTGTCTTCCAATGCGCGATCCCTTGTTCGT
>JBDSTQ010000145.1:0-3597 GCA_039928195.1 Sphingomicrobium sp. | reverse complement strand
GCGCCCGCCGCCGTGCCCCCGCGCACAAGGACGACGATGGCCGCGCTGCGCGGGTCGTAGCCAATGCCGCGCGATCCGGGGAACGCCCGTCGCAACTCGCCGAGATGCGTTTCAAGCGCGGCGACGGCGAAGCGTTCGGTAACTGCCGCTCCGGATATGAATTCGACCGGGACGATGGTCTGGCCGACCGTCAGGTTGCGCGCGGAAACCGGCTCCGGTCCAGCAAGGTGCACGACGATGCGATAGTCAGGACGGTGCTCGATGCTGATCCCGGCGAGGCGGTCGGCGAACTCGGCAGCCAGCGCATCGGTCGCGGCAACGCTCGCTTGCTGGGCAGTGAGGCGGCGCAAGGCTTCAGTCTCGCTGATGCGCTCCAGGCCGGCGTAGGCGGCGGCGTCCTGAGCGAGCGCGGATGCGCGGGTCTGCACTTGCGGTGGCGCGGCGGCGACGGTGGCGAGGGCGATCAGACCGATGGCAAGCAAACGACGCAACATCCGCGGCGGCTAGCTGCGGTTAGGTTGCGCCAAGCTGACCAGATCATGGCTTGGCGGGAGCAAATTCCAGCGCCTGGAGCGTAATCGCTGCGGTCGGCGCGCGCTGGACGCGGCCATCGACACGGCCGTGGCTACACGCCCAGCTGAACTTGCCTTCCATTGCCGAGATGGGGACGATCGGCTCGCTCGCCGGACAGTCGCCGGCCTGCGCTTTGACGTCGCCGATCATCTTCGCCCAGGCGGCGCGATCGTGGTCCATAAGAACATTGTTGGCGAGCGGGGCGGCGGTGATATCGGCCGAGCGCCACACGGCTTTGGCGGCGGTGTAAGCCGAGTTGAGGCCGGACGAGATTGGAATCACGCGGGGGGCAAGCGCGCCGGCTTTTTGCAGCGCCAGCGCCGCGCGCCAGGTCGGCAAATACGCCCCGCCGTAAGTCAGGCTCGAAAAGGCGAACAGGCCGACGCCCTTGTCGGGCAGGAGCATGACGTAGGAGCCATAGCCGGGGTAGCCGCCGCCATGCCCGACGACGCGGCCGAGGTCGCAATCGTCGGTCACCCGCCAGCCCATGGCATAAGCGCGCGCTTGGCGGCACGGCGTTGCGCCGAACGCGGAATCGCGCATCACGCCTTCGACGAAATTGCTCCCGGTGACGACCTCGCGAACGCTCGCGCGCTTGACCGGGCCGCTGTCGGGACCGTCGCGCGCCGGCCAGGCGGCGAGCAGGAACGCAACCCATTTGGCATAGTCTCGCGCGGTGGTTTCGACCCCGCCCATCGCGCCGAACGCGCCGTCCTTCATGTCTGGTTCGCGCAGCCAACGGTTGTCTTGCCAGCGAGAGCCGATGCTGCGCGACGCTGGCGGCGAGGTGAAGATGTCGTAGCTCGTGGCGGTCATGCCGAGCGGGAGCATGAGCTCGCGCCGGATATAGTCCTGATAGCGAGTGCCGGAGACGTTGGAGATGATGCGGCCGAGCGTGGCATAGCCGAGGTTTGAGTATTCCATGCCGAGCCCGGGCGCCTGGGCGAACGGTACGCCGGCCTTGAGCAGAGCGGTGAATTCGGGCTCGGTGAGCACCTGCTGGCGGTCGCCCCACGGATTGTCCTCGACGAAGCCGGCGGCGTGATTGAGCAGTTCGCGGACGGTGATGTGCGGGCTGTCGCTGGTCGGATAGATCCAGCTTTTCAGTTCGGGAACATAGGTTTCAGCGGGGGCACCGAGCGACAATTTGCCCTCGTCGCGCAGCTTGAGGATGGCGAGCGCGGTGAACGCTTTGGACATCGAGGCGATGCGGAAGCGGCTGTCGGGCGTGACCGGGGCGCCGGTGGCGACATCCTGGACGCCGAGCCCGCGCACCGCGACCAACTGGCCGTCGGCGACGATGCCATAGATCAGCCCGGGGGCGTGCGCCGCGCTCTGCCAGTCGGAAAAGATGGTGCCGGCTGCGGTGATCGCGGCCGGATCGGGGGCGGCTTCAGCGGGCATGGCGACGCCAAGTGCGAGCAGAGTGATAAACGCCTGAACCTTCATCACTTCCCCCCGGTCACACCTGCTCTCAAGCGGCAATCTGCTCCAATTGCTCGCTCAGTTCCAGCCAGCGCGCTTCGGCGGCCTGCAATTGCTCGGCGATCCGCGCGCGGCGGCGGCTGAGTTCGCTGATCGGCAAGGCGGCGAGCTCGGGTGTGGCGCTGGCGGGATCGAACATCGCCTGGTCGATCGCCGAACATTGCGCGGCCAAGCGCGCGCTCGCGGCCTCGGTTTCGGCGGCGGCTTTCTTGAGCTCGCGCGCCTTGGCGTCGGCCTTGCGGTCCGATTTGGACCCCTTGGCCTTCGCCGCGACCTTGGGCTGATTCCGGCCGAGCACGAAATCGATATAATCGTCGATGCTGCCCGGATAATCCTCGGCCCCGCCATGGTCGACCAGCACCAGCCGGTCGGCGGTCAATTCGACCATGTGGCGGTCATGGCTGATCAAAATGACCGCGCCGTCATAGCCGTTCAATGCCTGGACCAGCGCCTCGCGCGCGTCGACGTCGAGATGGTTGGTGGGCTCGTCGAGGATCAGGAGATGCGGCGCGTCACGAGTGATCAGCGCGAGCGCGAGGCGTGCGCGCTCGCCGCCCGAAAGCTTGCCGACCAGCGTCGTCGCTTTGTCGCCGGAAAAGCCGAAGCGGCCGAGCTGGGCGCGCACCGCGGCGGGGGTCTTGCCGCGCATCGCGCGCGTCATATGCTCGAGCGGACTGTCCTCGCCGTGCAGTTCCTCGACCTGATATTGGGTGAAGTATCCGACCTTCATCTTGCCCGAGGCGTGAAGTTCGCCGGCCATCGGCGCGAGCTGCGCGGCGAGCAGGCGCGCGAGCGTGGTCTTGCCGTTGCCGTTGCGACCCAAGAGCGCGATGCGATCGTCGGGATCGATGCGCAGATTGAGCTTCTGCAGCACCGGCGTGCCGGCGGTGTAGCCGACGCTTGCCATATCGAGAGTGATCAGCGGCGGCTTCAATTCGGTCGGGCTGGGGAAGTCGAAGCTGAGGCTCGGATCGTCGGCGAGCGCGGCGATCGGCTGCATCTTGGCGAGCATTTTGGCGCGGCTCTGCGCTTGCTTGGCGGTCGAGGCGCGGGCGCTGTTGCGCGCGATATAATCCTGGAGCCGGGCGCGCTGGGCATTTTGCGAGGCCTGGGCGGCGGCGATTTGCGCGACACGCTCGGCGCGCTGCTTCTCGAACCCGTCATAATTGCCCGAATAGAGCGAAATCCGCCAGCGCTCGAGGTGGAGGATGGTGTCGACCACTTCGTTCAATAGGTCGCGTTCGTGGCTGATGACGATCAGCGTTCCGGCATAGCTCTTGAGGAAATTCTCGAGCCACAAAGTCGCTTCGAGGTCGAGGTGGTTCGAGGGCTCGTCGAGCAGCAGCACGTCGGGCGAGGAGAACAGCAGAGCGGCGAGCGCGACGCGCATCTTCCATCCGCCCGAGAAGCTATCGAGCGGCTGCGCCTGCATCGTCTCGTCGAAGCCGAGCCCGAGCAGGATACGCGCGGCGCGAGCGTCGGCGGCATAAGCATCGATCGCCAGCAGCCGGTCGTGGAGGTCGCCGAGGCGGTGGGCGT
>JBDSTQ010000144.1:0-3906 GCA_039928195.1 Sphingomicrobium sp. | reverse complement strand
CCGTCGCCCCCGTCACCTGCCATCACCGAACCGATTTCGCGGCCTCGATGATTGACGGCCGGACGGTCATGGAAATCGATCCCGGCGGGCGCTCGGCGCGCGAAGTGACCGAATTGTGGGAATATATTTCCGATCGTCTCGAAAAGAATTTCCGCCGGACTGTGTTCGCGGCCCCCGGCGCCGCGCCGGGCATCGCGCAGTCCAGTCCGCGTCCCGTCGGTGGCTTCGGCCGCCGCGTGGTTGGCCAGTAAGGGAGATTGGGTCAGTGAGCGAACCCAAGCCTTTCGCATCCCTCTCCTCGGGACTGCTCGCGCGTAAAGGCGCGGCGCGCCCGGCGATGCGTCCGCAGGGCTTCGGCCAGGCCGGCCAGAGCCTTGAGGACCTTGGCTGGGACGACATGGGCTTTGAACCGCCCAAGCCGGTCGAAGCCGCGGGCGATCCGAACCATGATAGCTTTGGCGACACTCCCGCCGGCGAGCCGCGCGTCCACCCCACTGGGCTGACCCCGGTGCAGTCGTCAGTGCCCGCAGCCGCGGCATCGCCAGTGCCCTCGCCGGTTCACAGCCAGCAGGCCGAACTTGCCGCGCGTGTCGCCGAAGTTGAATCGTTCGAGGCCGAAGTTTCCGAGACCGGAAACGACGAGCCCGCCGAACTGCAGCAGGCAGAGCCGGAATTCGGTTCCGAGCCGGTAGTCGTGCGGAAGCCCGAGCCGGTCGCCGTCGCGCCGGTCCTGACGCTGGCGTCGGCCCAGCAGCGTTTCCCGCGTCCGCGCGCCGCGGCAGGGAGCAAGGCCAAGGCTGCTTTCACGCTTCGCCTCGATCCCGAACGCCATTTGAAGCTTCGTCTCGCCTGCGCGGTCGATGGCCGCTCGGCGCAAAATATCGTCACCGCCGCGCTCGATCACCTTCTCGCGACAATGCCCGAACTCGCCGGCATGGCCGCCAAGGCCCACCGCAAAGGATAATATCATGTCGAATTCCGTCCGCATCGGCCGCATTCTGTCTTCCGCCGCGCTCGCTTGCGTGCTCGCCGGATGCGCGTCGCCGCAGGGCCGGACCGCGGTCGCCACCAGCTTCGGCGGCAAAGCGGGCGGAGAAGTCGGTCTCGCCATGCGCGCACTCGCGGCATTGAATGCCAATGACGCGCCCAAGGCGATCGGCTTTGCCGAGCGCGCGGTCGCGCGGACGCCCGACGACGCCGGTTTCCGCACCTTGCTCGGCAATGCCTATTTCGCCGCCGGCCGATTCGCTTCGGCTGAAGCCGCGTTCAAGGATTCACTGGCGATCTATTCGAACCAGCCGCAGATCGTGCTCAAGCTCGCTCTGGTCGAAATCGCGCAGGGCAAATCGAGCGAGGCGCTGGCCTTCCTCGACGCCGCACGCAATGTTCTCGACCCCGCCGATTATGGCCTCGCGCTGGCGCTTGCCGGCCGCGCGCCCGAGGCCGTCGTCGCACTGCGCGACTTGTCGCGCACGACCGGCGCCGATGCGCGCGTTCGTCAGAATCTCGCGCTCGCTTATGCGCTGGCGGGTGATTGGCCCAACGCGCGGACGATTGCCGCGCAGGATCTCGGCCCAGACAAGGTCGATGCCCGGATCAAGCAGTGGATGCAGCTCGCCAAGCCGGTTCGTGCGTCGGACCAGGTCGCGGCATTGACCGGGGTCAGCCCCGCCGCCAGTGATCCGGGTCAGCCGGTCCAATTAGCGTGGCGCAAGGTCGGTACGCAAACCGCCGCTGTCGCGCCGCAACCGCAGCTGCAAGTTACCGTTTCTTTGCCCGCGCCGCAGCCGATTGCTGCCGTGGTAGAACCAGACCCCTATGTTGCCGAAATCGTGCCGCCGGCGCCGCCTCCGGTGGATGTCGCGCGCTTGCCGGCCTTCGCCGCGAGCGAGGAATCGGTGCCGGCCGCGGCTCCTGCTTATTATGTCCCGCCACCGCCCGCGGCCAGACCGGCTTTCACGCGCGCCGCAGCGCCACTGCGCAAGCTGACGCGCGCGCCGCGCGCGTCCGCGCCAATGCATAATGCGGTGCTTCGCCGGGGCGGCTCGACCGCGGTCGTCCAGCTGGGCGCTTACGCTTCGCCGCAACGCGTGCTCGCGGCGTGGAACAGCGCTGCTCGCCGCCACTCGGGACTGCGCGCTTACGCGCCGATGAGCGCGCGCTTCGCCAGCGCCCACGGCCCGGTCTATCGCCTGTCGGTGCGCGGCTTCGTCAGCCAGAATGAAGCCGGCGCGCTGTGCTCGTCGCTGCATCGCTCGGGCGGGAGCTGCTTCGTGCGCACCGTTGCCGGTGATGCTCCGGTGCAGATCGCTTCGCGCTAAGCGGAATTGCCGACGGCGAATTCGAGGCAGGCCATGCGGATGGCCACGCCCATCTCCACCTGCAGGCCAATTAGCGAGCGCTGAGGATCGTCGGCGATCGCGCCGTCGATTTCGACCCCGCGATTCATCGGTCCCGGGTGCATCACCACGGCATCCGGCGCGGCGCTTGCCAGCCGTTCGGCGGTCAGCCCGAAGCGCGCCAGATATTCGCCCGGTGCATCGCCGAGATCGGATTCGAGCCGCTCGCGCTGGACGCGCAGCATCATCACCACATCGGCGCCGGCAATCGCTTGGTCGACGCTCAGCGGCGCGGCGTCGTCGGGAAGCAATTCGGGCGGTCCCGCGAGCCGCACCTCGGCGCCGAGCCGCCGCAGCAATGTGGCGTTCGAGCGCGCCACCCGGCTGTGGCGGATGTCGCCGCAGATCGCGACCCTGGCGCGTTCGATCCGGCCGAAGCGATGCTGGATCGTCGCAGCATCAAGCAAGGCCTGGGTCGGATGTTCGTTGGTCCCGTCGCCGGCATTGATCACCGGCGCCTCGAGAATGTCCGCGACCAGCGCCGCCGAGCCGTTCTTCGCATGGCGAATGACCAGGGCGTCGGGGTGCATCGCGTTCAGCGTCCGCGCGGTATCCTCGAGCGTCTCGCCTTTCTTGACCGACGATTGCTCGACCGGCAGCGTGATCACCGCAGCGCCAAGCCGGTGCGCGGCGGCGGCGAAGCTCATCAGCGTACGCGTCGAATTCTCATAGAACAGGTTGAACAGAATTTTGCCCGCCAGCGGCTGGTCCGCAGCGGCGCCCGCGCGATTGGCGGCGAAGTGGCGCGCGCCGTCGGCAAGGATGCGCGCGATCTGGTCGTCGCTCAACTGGTCGATCGAAAGGATGTCCACGAGGCGTTCGACTAGCCCGAGCGGGGCAGATTGACCAGCGCGTCGATCGCCCCTTGTAGAATGTGCGCGGCGGCGAGTGCGTCAATTTTCTCGGCGCGGCGGGCGCGGCTGACGTCGGCGTCGATCATCGCCCGCTCGACCGCCTGGGTCGACCAGCGCTCGTCCCAC
Source organism: Sphingomicrobium sp. (assembly GCA_039928195.1). Classification (GTDB taxonomy): domain Bacteria; phylum Pseudomonadota; class Alphaproteobacteria; order Sphingomonadales; family Sphingomonadaceae; genus Sphingomicrobium. The sequence continues at coordinate 527 of JBDSTQ010000144.1, read as the reverse complement.
AGCAGGATCGGCAGCTCGAGCGCGGCGAGGTTGCGGGCAAAGGCGCGGACCGACTGGGTACGGGGGCTGTCGCTGCCGTCCATGTTGAGCGGCAGCCCGACGACCAGGCCGACAATCCGCTCGCGTGCAATGAAGGCGCGCAGCTGGGCGAGGTCCTGGGTGAATTTGGTCCGGCGCAGCGTTTGCGACGGTCCGGCGAACTGCCAGCCGGTGTCGCACACCGCGAGCCCGACGGTCTTGGTCCCGACGTCGAGCCCGGCAAGCTTGCCCCCATCGGCGACGGCCGCGGCGAAGTCGCCAAGGCCGGACGTGGTCATCGCCATGCCGCGAGCCGCCGTCCGGCGTCGCGCTGGATCGCGCCCCAGAACAACGCGTAATCATAGACGTGGTAATTATTGCCGGGGAGAACGTAAGGACCGAGCGCCGGAATGGCCCCGTCGATCATCAGCAAGCCATGATTGCAATGCGCGCCGACCTGCTGCGCCGCCACTGTCGCCGACTGGAGATCAGCCGTTGGCACCAAAGTC
>JBDSTQ010000143.1:0-6489 GCA_039928195.1 Sphingomicrobium sp. | reverse complement strand
GGCTGCTGCCCGCGCTCAAGATGATCCACGTGCGCCTGGCCGAGCAAGCGCAGCGCTGGGACGGTCTGGTCAAGATCGGCCGGACGCATTTGCAGGATGCGACTCCGCTCACGCTCGGCCAGGAATTCTCGGGCTATGCCGCGCAGATCGAGGACAATATCGCGCGGGTCGAAGGGGTGATGCCGCGCCTGTTCCGCCTCGCCCAGGGCGGGACCGCGGTCGGCACCGGATTGAATGCTCCGCCGGGCTTCGCCGAGGATTTCGCGCGCGAAGTGGCCAACCTCACGCGGTTGCCGTTCACCAGTGCGCCCAACAAATTTGCCGAGCTCGCCGCGCACGACACGATGGTCGAGCTGTCGGGCGTGCTCAATGTGATCGCGGTCAGCCTGAGCAAGATCGCCAACGATATCCGGCTGCTCGGCTCGGGGCCACGGTGCGGCCTGGGCGAACTCAAGCTGCCCGAGAATGAGCCGGGAAGTTCGATCATGCCGGGCAAGGTCAATCCGACCCAGGCCGAGATGCTGACGATGGTCGCCGCGCAAGTCATGGGCAACCATGTCGCGGTGACGGTCGGGGGGCTTCAAGGACACCTCGAACTGAATGTGTTCAAACCGCTCATCGCCGCCAACGTCATCCGCTCAATCAATCTGCTCAGCGTCGGCATGGAGAGCTTCACCACGCGCATGCTCGACGGCGCCGAGCCCGACGAAGAACGCATTGCCGAGCTGATGAACCGCTCGCTGATGCTGGTCACCGCGCTCGCGCCCGAGATCGGTTACGACAATGCCGCGACGATCGCTAAACATGCGCACAAGGAGCGGCTGACGCTGAGGGAAGCGGGGCTGGCGCTGGGCCTGGTCGACGAGGAGACGTTCGATCGGGTGGTCAAGCCCGAGCACATGATCGGACGCTGATGCGCCGGTTGCTGGCTCTTTTGGCCTGCACGCTCGCAAGCTGTGCAACCCCGCCAATCCGCAACGCACCACTCGCCGGGCAATGGGGCGGCGAACATGTCGGGCTTGATCTGGGAGCGGCGGGCGGGCGGCTCGAATATGATTGCGCGGCGGGGACGATCGACGCGATTGCGCGGAGCGATTCGAGCGGTCGCTTCACCGCCACGGGCACGCACACCCCGGGGACCGGAGGACCGGTACAGATCGGCGTCGTTCCCGCGTCTTTTCCGGCGCACTACGCGGGGCGGGTGAACGGCGGGATAATGACGTTGACGATCGATGTCCCGGCGATCGGCGCGCGCATCGGCCCTTACACCTTGCGCCGCGGAGCCCAGCCGGGCTTGCTGCGCTGCCTGTAATCACCGCCCGGTCGGAGTCACAGTCCGAGGTTGAGGCGCACGCCGATATTGTCGATGCCCGGGTTCTGGCGACTGAACAGCGTCGCGTGGCTCAAATGCACCCAGCTCGCTTCAATCGTCAGCCGGTCGTTAACCCGCGCGCCAATCCCCAGCTCAGGCTCAAACAGGATGCGGCTGCCGAATTCGATCCGGCGATTGTCGGGATTGTTGAAATTGGCCGTCGAGCCCGAGTGGATGGCGAGGCCGAGGCCGGGACGAATGTAGATCCGATCACCGAATTTCCACGCCAGTCCGGCGGCGGCGTAGTGCGTCGTGCCCTTGCTGTTGAGGGCTCCGAACACATAGGGCTCGAGCCTGGTACCCGCAAAAATCGGACCGCCGCGAAAGCCGAGCTGGGCATCGACCCCGCCTTCGGGCGAGCCGCCGAGAGTCAGCGGCGTATTGACTCCGTGGACGTAGACACCGCCGAAGATTTCCCTCGCCAGCGCGGCAGAGGGCGCGAGAAGGGCGCCGGAAACGGCGGCGGCCAGCGCCAAAGCGGATTTTTTCAAAGCGGAAGTCCTTTGCGCAGAATCTGAGCCAATTTCCATATCTTAGAGACTAAAAACACGCTTGGCTCAAGCGCCCGCCTGCCATGCGCCAATGGCGTCGTTGGGCGCGAGCAGCATCCACACGTTAAGCGTCAAATTGTCGCGAATGACGAGCAAGGGCACGAGCTCGAGGATCAGCAGCAACACGATCGACGCCCACAGCGGAAGCTTACGCGCGGCGAGGAAGCCCACTGCCATCATCGCGATGTCCGCGACCGAGTTGAGAATGCTGTCGCCATTATAGCCCAGCGCCGCGGTGGCGTGGCGGTAGCGGTCGATGATCCACGGCGTGTTTTCGGTCACTTCCCACGCTGCCTCGACCAATAGCGCGATGGTAAAGCGCCAGCCGACCGGCAAGCGCCGCGCGACCAGCCACAAAGCAGCGTAGAACAACAAGCCGTGGACGAGGTGGCTGAGGCTGTACCAATCAGCGATCATTTGGCTGGTGCGCGCACTGTCGCGCTCTGCGACCCACAGATCGACCGCGCCGCAGGTGCAGAGCGGATTGCGGCCAAGTGCGAACAGGATCGTCACGGCAAGCGCGCTGATCAGCAGTGCCGCCCACAGCCAGCGGCGATCGTCGGTTCGGGTCATCGGCATTGAGCTAAAGCGCCGCGCGGCTCTTGCCAATCGCCACGCTTGCGGCCACCAACCGCTCATGCTTCGCTTATTCGGGCCCGACTGCCCCACCGAGCCGGTCGATCCGGCCAAGCTCGGCAAAATTCCCAAAAATATCTTGTGGATCGACCTGCTCGAGCCAACCCCCGAGGAAGAGGCGCTTGCGGAGAAATTGGTCGGAACCAACATCCCAACGCGTGACGAGCTTGCCGAAATCGAACCGTCGAGCCGGCTTTATGCGACCAGACACGCAACCTATATGACGATGTCGGTGCTCCACGGCGTGCAGGCGGGCCAGCCGGGGAATGACCCGGTCGGCTTCATCCTCACTGACAAATATCTTATTTCGGTCCGCTATATTGACCCCAAGCCGTTCGTTCTGTTCGCCGAGCATATCTATGCCGAGCCGGACCTGGCGTGCGACCCACGCTCGCTGTTCGTGCGCCTGCTCGACACGATCATCGACCGGCTGGCCGACGAGTTTCAGGTCACTGGCAATGAGATCGAGGCGATCTCGCGGCAGATATTTTGCCGTCCCGCGCAGGAAAAGGGTCGCCGCCGCCATCAGCCCGAACTGCGGCTCGAAGCGCTGTTGATGCGCATTGGGCGGGCGCAACAATTACTTGCCCAATTGCGCGAATCATCGGTCAGCGCGACGCGGCTGCTGACCTTCCTCGCCTCAACCGACGCGCTAGTCGAGGACGAGCCCAACCGGCGCCATACCGGAAGCCTGATCGCCGACGCGCAGGCGCTTAACGACCACAGCAATTTTCTCGGCGACAATCTGGTCTTTCTGCTCGACGCCAACCTTGGATTCATCACGCTTGAACAAAATTTCGTGATGAAGGTGTTCTCGATTTTCGCCGTCGTGTTCATGCCGCCGACGCTGATCGCCGGGGTTTACGGCATGAATTTCGAGCATATTCCCGAGCTCAAATGGCTGCTCGGTTATCCCTATGCGCTCGGGCTGATCCTGCTCAGCGCGGTGGTGCCATTCTGGATCGCGCGGCGCAAAGGCTGGCTTTAGGCTTGCTCGGCGACCATCGCCGGGCGCTCCACGGCCGCTGCATCGCTCGCCGCCTTGCGCCGCGCCAATGCCGCGAAGGCCAAAGCAAGATCGCCAGCAACTTCAGTCCCTTCGCACGGCTGCTTCTGGCAGGCGGCGGCGCGGGCCTCGGCCGCACGGCGGCGGAAATAGTCGCTGTCGTGGGTCATCGCATCCGCTCCTGTTGACCCCAAGCTTAAGCGGCGGCGGTGACAGTTTCGAGTAGGCGCAAACCGCCTTGGCGCGGTGTCGGTTCCATTGAGCGCAAGACGCGCATTGTTTGCCGCCACCATGGCCGCTTGCTAAGGCGCGCCACGCCCCTTGTGCACCATGAACAGCTGCGTCGCGCAGCGAAGGATAGTGATGATTCCGACCGGCCAGGATAGCCTCAAGACCCGCTCGACACTCGACGTCGAAGGACAGAGCTTCGCTTATTATTCGCTGCCCAAGGCCGCCGCCGCGCTGGGCGACATTTCGCGCTTGCCCTTCTCGATGAAGGTGTTGCTCGAAAATCTGCTCCGCTTCGAGGACGGCAAGACGGTTACCCGCGACGACCTTCAGGCGATGGTTGCCTGGCAGAAGGAGCGCAAAATCGCGCGCGAAATCCAGTATCGCCCGGCGCGCGTGCTGATGCAGGATTTCACCGGAGTGCCCGCGGTGGTCGACCTCGCCGCGATGCGCGATGCGATGGCCAGCCTTGGCGGCGACCCGCAGAAGATCAATCCCTTGGTCCCCGTCCATCTGGTCATCGACCATAGCGTGATGGTCGACGAATTCGGCACCCCGCAGTCATTCGGGCGCAACGTCGAGCTCGAATATCAGCGCAACGGCGAGCGCTACGAATTCCTCAAATGGGGCAGTCAGGCATTTGACGATTTCAAGGTCGTGCCGCCAGGGACGGGCATCTGCCACCAGGTCAACCTCGAGCACATCGCGCAATGTGTGTGGAGCGCGCCGGGCGAAGATGGGGTGATGATCGCTTATCCCGACACGCTCGTCGGGACCGACAGCCACACAACGATGGTCAACGGCCTCGGCGTGCTCGGCTGGGGCGTCGGCGGGATCGAGGCCGAAGCGGCGATGCTCGGCCAGCCGGTCAGCATGCTGATCCCCGAAGTCGTCGGTTTCCGCCTCGATGGCCAATTGAAAGAAGGGATCACCGCCACCGACCTGGTGCTGACCGCGACCCAGATGCTGCGCGCCAAGGGCGTAGTCGGGCGCTTCGTCGAATTTTACGGCCCCGGGCTCGATACGATGAGCGTCGCCGACCGCGCGACGATCGCCAATATGGCGCCCGAATATGGCGCGACCTGTGGCTTTTTCCCGATCGACGAACGAACCATCGAATATCTCGAGCTGACCGGGCGCGAGCCGGGCACGATCGCGTTGGTCCGCGCTTATGCCCAGGCGCAAGGGCTGTGGCGCGACGCCAACAGTCCCGAACCCCTGTTCACCGACACGCTCGAATTGGACATGAGCACGATCGAGCCGTCGCTCGCGGGCCCGAAGCGGCCGCAGGACCGCGTGCTCCTGACCGACGTCGACGATCAGTTCAATCAGGAGCTCGAGCAGACGTACAAAAAGCACAACGATCCGCGCGTGTCGGTCGACGGCGAGGATTACGACCTCGGCAATGGCGACGTAGTGATCGCCGCGATCACCAGTTGCACGAACACGTCGAACCCGTCGGTGTTGGTCGCGGCGGGACTGGTTGCGCGCAAGGCGCGGGAAAAGGGGTTGCAGAGCAAGCCGTGGGTCAAGACCAGCCTCGCGCCGGGGAGCAAGGTGGTGACCGATTATCTGAAAGCCAGCGGGCTTGAGGAAGACCTCAACTATCTCGGCTTCGATCTCGTCGGTTACGGTTGCACCACGTGCATCGGCAATTCGGGGCCGCTCGCCGAGCCGATCTCCAAAGCGATCGCCGACAAGGATCTGGTCGCGTGCAGCGTGCTGTCGGGCAACCGCAATTTCGAAGGGCGGGTGTCGCCCGACTGCCGCGCCAATTACCTCGCCTCGCCGCCGTTGGTCGTCGCCTTTGCCCTGAAAGGCACGGTGCGTACCGACATGATCGCCGAGCCGATTGGCAACGGGTCGGACGGGCAGCCGGTGTATCTGAAGGACATCTGGCCGACCAACGCCGAAATCCGCTCGCTGATCGACCAGCATGTCCACAGCGACATGTTCCGCAACCGCTACGCCGACGTCTATCATGGCGACGACCGCTGGCGCGCGATCAAGATCACTGGCGGCGCGACCTACGGCTGGCCGAGCCAGTCGACCTATATCCAGAACCCGCCTTACTTCACCGGGAAGACGATGACGCCGATTCCGCCGGGCGACATCAAGGACGCGCGGGCGCTGGCGGTGTTCGGCGATTCGATCACCACCGACCACATCTCGCCCGCGGGCGCGATCAAGCCCGACAGCCCCGCCGGGCGATATCTGGTCGAGCAAGGCGTCCCCCGTGCCGAGTTCAACAGCTATGGCGCGCGTCGCGGCAACCATCAGGTGATGATGCGCGGGACCTTCGCCAACATCCGCATTAAAAACCGCATGCTTGCCAATGTGAACGGGGGCGTCGAGGGCGGCTTCACCCGCTACGTCGGCGCGGGTGGAGACAAGGGCGCCGAGACGCTGCCAATCTATGACGCGGCGATGCGTTATCAGACCGACGGGACTCCGCTGATCATCCTCGCCGGCAAGGAATATGGCACCGGCAGCTCGCGCGACTGGGCGGCCAAGGGCACGGTGCTGCTCGGCGTGCGCGCGGTGATCACCGAAAGCTTCGAGCGCATCCACCGCTCGAACCTCGTCGGCATGGGCGTGCTCCCGCTCCAGTTCCGCGACGGCGAGAGCGCCGCGAGCCTCGGCCTCGACGGCAGCGAGACCTTCAGCATCGATGGCGTAACGGAGATCCAGCCGCG
>JBDSTQ010000142.1:0-5337 GCA_039928195.1 Sphingomicrobium sp. | reverse complement strand
GGCAATCCGGCACCCGATCAAGCGGCGGTCGCGGCGCTGCCCAATCTGTGCCGCTGCGGCGCTTACCCGCGCATTCGCCGGGCGATCGCGCGCGCCGCGCAAGCGGGCGCTGTGGCCAAGGCGAAAGCTGAACAAACGGACCCGAAACGGTTCAGCATCCCGCAAGCCGAATCGGCGCAAATCACACCCAAGATTGGGTGAAAGGTGTTGACCATGCGTAAGATTATATTGGGGATGCTTTTGGCGAGTGTCGCGGCGACGCCCGCGCTCGCCGCGCCCGGCGACTGGCAGGCGCGCAGCCAAGCTCGCGCCGAACGTCAGCAGTCGGACGACAATGACAATGGGCGCAATGCGCGGCGGCCGCAGGTCAGCCGGCCCGAGCAGCCGCAGCAGGTCGAACGGGTCGAGCGCCCCGAGCGACCCGAACCGCGCACGCGAATGGCCGAAGCGCCGGTGCCCATGCAGGCTCAAGGCCGGCCCGACCTGCAGGCAATGCGCAATGCGCGGCAGGACGCGCGGCAACAGGCGCCGGATGCGCGCAACTGGCGCCAGCGCGATCGTGCGCGCGCGAACCTGCCTAACGGCGCGCCGCCGCGAGTCGAGATCATCCGCGACCGCATCGAGCAGCGGCGTCAGGACGCGCGCGACCGCTTCGCCCACACACCCGGATCGCGCCCGCCGGTGATCAGCCCGACGCCGCAGCCAGGCACGCAACCGCCGCCGCCGCCCACGCAGCGCCCGACGTCGTCGCAATCGAACTGGAACCACGGCTGGCGCCACGACCGGCGCTACGACTGGAACGATTACCGCCGGCGCCATCGCTCGCTGTTCAACCTCGGTTTCTACTTCGATCCGTTCGGTTGGGGCTATCAGCGCTACAATATCGGGTGGCGGATGTGGCCGAGCTATTTCGGCAGCCAATACTGGCTCAACGATCCGTGGCAGTATCGCCTGCCCTACGCGCCGGCGGGCTATCGCTGGGTGCGTTACTGGGACGATGCGGTGCTCGTCGACACGTGGTCGGGCGAAGTGGTGGACGTGATCTACAGCTTCTTCTGGTAGAAAACAGAGCATCGTTGATCGAAGGGGCGTTGCGGCATTGCCGCGGCGCCCCTTCTGCGTTAGGCGACTAATACACCCCCCGAGACACTCCATCGCCGAAGGTTATTGCCATGCTCCCGATTCGTGTCCTGACGCTCGGCGTCTCGCTCAGTCCGCTCGCGGCCTGCGCGACTGCACCCGCGCCGCTGGCGCCGGCCGCGCCGGTCGTCGCTGAGATGCCCGCCGCCCCCGCCGCGCCGCAGGTCAGCGCGCATGACCAGCTGTTCCAATTATTCAAGGACAGCGACGAAGCGCAATTGAAGCGCAATCCATTGCAGGCGCTGTTCCGCGGCGACCTGCGCTACGCCGATCATTTCGGCGACTATATCAGCGACGCTTATTATGCCGGCGAGAAAGCCGCTTCGGAAAGCGATCTGGCGGCGCTGCACGCGATCCCGCGCGATCGGCTCAACGAGACCGACCAGCTTGCCTACGACGTGTTCGAATATACCACCAAGGACACGCTGCGCGGGTACGAGCCCGAGTTGCTTGCGCTGACGCGGGTGCGGCCGATGAACCATTTCTTCGGCTTCCACACATTTTACCCGACCTTCGCCAGCGGCAAGGGCGCGGCGCCGTTCAAGACGCTCACCGACTATGACAATAATCTGAAACGCCACGCCGAGTTCGCGACCTATCTCGACCGCGCGATTGGGCGCTTCCGCGAGGGCGAAGCGTCAGGCGTGGTCGAGACCAAGCTGACCGTCCGCAACATGATCGAGCAGCTCGACAATCAGCTCAAGATGAAGCCCGAGGAGTCGCCTTATTACGGCCCGATCAAGGATTTCCCGGCGGCGATCGATGCCGCCGACCGGGCGCGGCTGACGAGCCAATACCGCGCCGCAATCAGCGATGAGCTGTTCCCCGCGCTGACCCGGCTGCGCGACTTTTTGAAGACCGAATATCTGGCCAAGGCGCGCGACGGCGTCGGGCTGATGTACATGAAGGGCGGCGACACATTGTACCGCTACCAGGTGCAGTCGACGACCACGCTGCCGATGACCCCCGAGGAAATCCACGCGCTCGGCCTCAGCGAAGTCGCGCGCATCACCGGTGAATTCGACAAGGTTCGGCAAGAGGTCGGGTTCAAGGGCAACCTCGCCAAATTCTTCGACCATGTCCGCACCGGCAAAGAATTCGAGGCCAACAGCCGCGAGGATCTGACCGCGCGTTATTATGCGATGGGCAAGACCGTCGAGGCCAAGCTCCCGGCGCTCTTTTCGACCATCCCGAAAGCCAAATTGGTGATCCGCCCGTACGAGCCGTTCCGCGAGAAATTCGAGGCCGGGGGCAGTTACGAGCCGGGCAATCCCGACGGCTCGCGCCCGGGCACATTCTATTTCAACGCCTATGATCTGCCCGCGCGCAACACCACCGAGATCACCACCTTGTTCCTCCACGAAGGCGAGCCCGGCCACCATTTCCAGATCAGCCTGGCGCAGGAGAATGACGCGCTGCCGAGCTTCATGCGCTTCGGCGGCAACACCGCTTATGCCGAGGGCTGGGCGCTGTATGCCGAGACGCTGGGCTATGAAATGGGGCTGTACGCCGACCCCTATCAGCGCTTCGGCACGCTCAATGACGAGATGCTGCGCGCGATGCGGCTGGTGGTCGACACCGGCATCCACACCAAGGGCTGGAGCCGCGATCAGGCGATTACGTACATGTTGACCCATTCGGGGATGAGCAAAACCGACGCTACCGCCGAGGTCGAGCGCTACATCGCGATTCCGAGCCAGGCGACGGCGTACAAGGTCGGCGCGCTGACCATCCAGCGGCTGCGCAAAAAAGCCGAAGCGGAGCTTGGGCCCAAGTTCGACATCAAGGAATTCCATGCCCAGGTGCTGATGACGGGCGCGCTGCCGCTGGCGATATTGGAGCAGAAAATCGACCGCTGGATCGCGGCGAAGAAGGCCAGCTAGCGCGCCGCCGCCGCCAGCACCGGGCCCCCGTTGCCCGCCTGAAGGAAGATTGCGCGCCGCATTCCCGGAATTGCGGGCGGCAGCTTGAGCTGTTGGACAGGGCCCGCCCAATGCCCGATGCGCTGAAGTCGGCGCACGATATTCCGATGCGGCAGCGTTCGCCCGCCGTTTTCGCCGGCTCGGATCGCGACGTCGAGAGTGCGCGGGTCGTATTCGGCCAGCCAAACGTCCGCGCCGCCGGTCGGTGCCTTCCCCGATCCGATCTCGGCGGTCGCTCCTGCGATACGAATATTCGGACCCGAATCCCTCCCGCCGCGTGCGATCGTCTGTGCGACCTCGCGTGAATTGCCGCCGACAATCGTCCTCGTCCCGTCAATCCACATTTGCGGAGTAGCGACATTGTCGCGATGGTTGAATCGCGCATAGTCCCATTGTCGCGCGGTGAATTGCGGCTGCGCGAATCCGTCTTTCCATCCATATTGATCCCAATATGTGACGGCGAACGACAGCGCGACAACGTCGGGCCGGTCGGCAATCAGATTCAGATTGGCATTCGCCGGCGGGCAGCTCGAGCACCCTTGGCTCTGGTACAATTCGACCAGAATCGGCCGATGGCCGGTCGGCGCGAGTTTGGCCAATGGCGCGGTCGATGCCGGAGTGGCGACCCCGGCGGCGTAGGTCGTCCACAACCACGCGCCCGCGCCCACGACCGCAAGCAAGGGAAACGGCCACTTGATCATGGGGCAATATCCTCCGGAGCCTGCGTTGCATCGGTCGCGCCGTGACTCAAGCTGCGAATGTCAGCAACGCTTTCGTCGGTAAGTGGTCGTCCGCTCACCTATTACGTTTGAAGTTTCCCTTATTACGATATCGGCGCACTGATGTTTACCATTTCCGAACAAAAAGAGCGCCGCCCGATAACTCCGGTCGTTCCCGATCCTGCTATCTTTGCGCGAAGCGGACGCTTCCCATCCGGGTCACCGCAACCGGGCGTGACCTAAAGGTCAGCGTCACATGATAACGCGGACCTGTATGCCGTGCCGATCAAACTCCATGCAAAGGAACTTGCCCGTGCCATCCAGGATCCGAATATTGTTTGCGGTCGTGCTTGCCACCCTGGCCGTGGGCGTTTCCGCAGCGACCCCGCCGACGGCAGCCGAAGCGCGCCAATCGCTCGTCGGCCGCTGGCAAGGGAAGCTCGAGTATCGCGATTACCAGGCGGACCGCTGGTTTGGCCTCCCGGTCAAAGTCGAAATACGAGACGGCGGGGATGGTGCGACGCTGATCCGCACAGCCGACTTCGACGACGGGCCGGAGGCCGGGATCGTGCGCATCACGACGGTGTCCTTGATTGCGGCCAATGGCATGGAGGATACCAGCGCCACGTTTCGCAAGGGTCGAGCGGTCGAACTTTCCACTGCCAAGGCGACGATCGCGCCGGGCAGCACAAACAGCGCTAACTGGACAATGGTCGAAACGGTCATCGGCAGCGATGATGACCGGCCGGCAACCGTCCGGCTGACCACGACGCGCACCAACGGGAAGGTCGTCACGTTGAAGGAAGTCGACTTTCGCGACGACCCCGCAACGGTGTGGCTCGTCCGCAATCGAACCACACTCGAACGATTACCCTAGAATGTAGTGACCGCACGACCGGCGGATGTCCGCAAGGGGTTGGACGCGGACGCTGTCACGCCTTGTCTGCCGCGAGCGCCTCGGCAATCAGCTTGCGGCTGTTGTCCACCCCGTAGAGTGCGATGAAGCTGCCCATTCGGGGGCCTTGGCTGGAGCCGAGGAGGGTTTCGTAGAGCGCCTGGAACCAGGCGCGGAGATTTTCGAAATCGTGGTGTTTGCCGACTTCGAACACCTGGGTCTGGATGTCCTCGGCGGTGGCGCCTTCGGGGAGTTTGGCGAGCTCGGAGTCGAGGTCGCGCAGCGCTTCGGCTTCCACGACGCTCGGCGCTCGGCGCTGCAATGTCGGCACGACGAAATCGCGCGCGTAATTGACCGCGAGGCCGATCAGCTCGTCGAGCTCGGGCTCGCTTGTCGGTGACGCGTCGGGGAGCGAGCGCTGGACGAATTTCCACGCGGTGTCCGTGTCCGCCACGCCAGGCAGGCTGACCAGATTGAGCAGCAGGCCGTAGGTCAGCGGAAGCGGCCTGGCCGGCACTTTGCCGGCGTGAATATGGTGCACCGGATTGCCGAGCTTCTGCTCGATCGGCTGCTCGGCGTAGCGTTCGCGGAACTGCCAATATTCGTCGACCGCGCGCGGGATCACGCCCAAGTGAAGGCTCTTGGCGCGCTTCGGCTCGCG
>JBDSTQ010000141.1:0-8586 GCA_039928195.1 Sphingomicrobium sp. | reverse complement strand
TCGCCGGGCGCAGCTTTCGCGACTTTCTCGACGGCAAACTGACCGAGCTTCCGGGCGAAAAGCCGAGCCTGACCGACTGGAACGACCATCTTTCGACCGCTTTCCCCGAAGTGCGGCTCAAAAGCTTCCTTGAAATGCGCGGCGCCGACGGCGGGCGCTGGAACCGCATCTGCGCGCTGCCGGCGTTGTGGGTCGGGCTGCTATACGACGATCAGGCGCTCGATGCCGCGTGGGAGCTGGTCAAACATTGGTCGATCGAAGCGCGTGAGACGCTGCGCCGCGACGTCCCCCGACTCGCGCTCGACACCGTCACTCCCGACGGCGAACCGCTTCGGCAATTCGCCGGGCGCGTGCTCGACATTGCCGCCAGCGGGCTGACGCGGCGCGCGCGCTTGAACAGCGCGGGCGACAATGAAGGCGGCTTCCTCGATCCGTTGCGCGAAGTGGTCGCGACGGGCATGACTCCCGCCGACCGCCTGCTCGCCAAATATCATGGCGAGTGGAATGACGACGTCGCGCACATCTATGATGAAATGAGCTTCTGACATGACCGAACACCGCACGCTCTACCCGCCGATCGAACGCTATCAGAGCGGGATGCTCGATGTCGGCGACGGGCACAGCCTGTACTGGGAATTGTGCGGCAATCCGCAGGGCAAGCCGGTGGTGTTTCTGCACGGCGGACCGGGCGGCGGATCGAGTCCCGATCACCGCCGCCAGTTCAATCCCGAAAAGTATAAAATCCTGGTGTTCGACCAGCGCGGCTGCGGCCGCTCGACGCCCTATGCGAGCCTACACGCGAACACCACCTGGGACCTCGTCGCGGACATCGAGAAACTTCGCGTGACGGTCGCCAAGGTCGACCAATGGCAGGTGTTCGGCGGCAGCTGGGGTTCGACCCTCGCGCTGGCCTATGCGCAGACCCACCCCGACCGCGTCACCGAACTGGTGCTGCGCGGCATCTTCCTGTTCGACCAATATGAGATCGACTGGATGTACAAGCCCGGCGGTGCGTCGCAAATCTATCCCGACAAGTTCGCCGAGTTCCTCGCGCCGATCCCGGCGGCCGAGCGCGGCGATCTGGTCGAAGCCTATCGCCAGCGGCTCGACAGCAGCGACACTGCCGCGCAGCTCTCCGCCGCGCAGGCGTGGAGCAAATGGGAGGGCGACATCGTCACGCTTCTGCCGAGCCCCGAGACGATCGAGCATTTCACCGACCCCGACGTCGCGGTCGCGGTGGCACGGATCGAAAATCATTATATGGCCAACCGCGGCTGGTTCGACGAAGGCCAGTTGCTCAAGAATGCGAGCAAGCTCGCCGGGATTCCGGGGGTGATCGTCCAGGGCCGCCACGACAGTTGCACGCCGCCCGCCGCCGCGTGGCAGCTCAAGCAGGCGTGGCCCGCGGTTGAGCTCAACCTGATCCCCGACGGCGGCCATTTGTTCAGCGAGCCGGGCGTTCTCGACGGCCTTATCCGCGCCACCGACCGCTTCGCCGGATTATAAACTAAGTGGTAAGGAAGCCACTGGAATAGTTTGGATAAATCCGTAATGACGGCGAAATGAACTTGAGTTGGGGGCTTCTTCACGCCGGCTTGCAGACCGTGCTCGACACCGCGCTCGACGCCGTCGTGGTGATGGGCGAGGACGGCCGCGTGATCGGTTGGAACGAGAAGGCCGAGCAGAGCTTCGGCTGGCCCGCGGACGAGGCGCTTGGTGCCAAGCTCAGCGACCTCATCATCCCGCCGCAATATCGCGCGGCGCACGAAACCGGCCTCACGCATTTTCTCGCCACCGGCGAAGGTCCGGTACTCAACCAGCATATCGAAATCACCGCGCTTCACCGCGCGGGCCATGAAGTCCCGATCGAACTGTCAATTACCGCCAGCACGCAGTTCGGCGACCGGCTATTCGTCGGCTTCCTGCGCGACATCACCGAGCGCAAGGCCGAGGCCGAGCGGCAGCAGCGCGTGCTCCAGGAATCAGAGCATCGGGTAAAGAATATGCTCACCGTGGTTGCGGCGATCGCACAGCAAACCGCGCGCGTGTCGCCCGACATGGACAGCTTCACCAAGGCCTTCTCGGGCCGTCTGGAATCGCTCGCCAAGGCACACGAGCTGCTCGTCGGGCAGGTGTGGCAGGATGTCGCGCTCACCGCATTGGTCGAGCGCGTGCTCGGCGCCGACGTCGCGGGGGGACGCGCGCGATTTGGGGGACCCGAAATATTGCTCAAGCCCGGCCAGGTGCTCGGCCTGTCGATGATCCTCCACGAGCTTTATACCAACGCCGTCAAATATGGCGCCCTGTGCAATGACGAAGGCAGCCTGTCGCTCGATTGGGAGCGCACCGAGGACATGGTCGAATTGGTGTGGAACGAGATTGGCGTGGCGTGCGAACTCGACGTGCCGAGCAGCGGATTCGGTCAGCGGATGATCGCGATGAGTGTCAAATCGGATCTGCGCGGAACGATCGAGCGTGACTGGCGCCCCGACGGCCTCACCGCGATCCTCCGCTTTCCACTCGAGGACTAGTCGCCCGGGCGGTAGGTCCGCTTGATGTGGCCAACGAGGTCGGCGGCATCGAAATAGACCGGACGAAGCGCCCCGGCTGGGTAGCGCGCGAGCTGGTCGACGAAATGCGCGCTGGCGGGATCGTTGCTGAGCCCGCCGGCGGTAAGTGCAATGGCGCGCGGCTTGGCGCCGAATTCGACGATTGCGATGAAGCTGTTGCCGTCCGTTCCGTACCAGCGCTTGGTGTTCGGTCCCGGCTTCGCTCCCATGGACGCAAGCGAGCCCCAGCGGTTGGACGCGAATGGCACCGCTACACTCGGCTTGGAATCGTCGAAGCCGGAATCGATAGTGCCCGACAAGCGCTGGAAGCGGTTGACCTCGCCCCACGGCACCCGCCAGCGGCCGAAGTCGCGGACGATGCTCGCGACGGCGCGATCAAAGGCGTCGATCTTGGCATCGCTCTCAAGTGATTCCATCCGGCGATATTCGTTGGCGTAAGTGGGCCACTGCCGATTGAGCACCGTCGCCAGCATTTCGTTGGCCCAGAAATTGGCCAGCGTCTGCGGCACCGAGCCCACCGACCACCTGCCGTCCCAACCGCGCATTGCCGCGACCGGATCGGCGAGGCGTGCTCGCCGCGGGTCGCCGGCCGGCAAAGCGTCGAATGCCCTGACCAGAATCGGGGTAAGAATTTCGAACCCCGGCTGGGCGGGGTCGTACGCCGCATCGCGCAGTTTCTCGATCGTCCAGCCGCTCGATCCGGCGAGTAGCCGACGGGCGTGGATGGTGCGGTAATTTTGGCCTGCCTTGTCGAGATAGGCGGGGAAGTCGCCCGGTTTGGGCGACGTCGCCCCGGCGGCGGAATAGAGCCAGTCGTTGGTATTCACCAGCCAGCCGCCGGGCGGGTCGGCGCTATTGGGCAGGCTGGCCGGGACATGCAGCCCGCGCCAGTCACCGTTCGGATCGCTGCCGTCGACGGTCTTCAGATAATCGTACCGGGCTGATCGGACCGGCATGAACTGCGGTGCCAACAGCGCGATATGCCCCTTCGAATCCGCCAGCACTTCGGCGTTCGAGCTGTTCGCCCGGAGCCGATCCGAAAGGCTGCGATAGGCCGTGACGTCCGCCGCTTTGGTCCGCAAATAGCTTTGCTGAAGCGCCTCGACCGGACGGTTCATCATCGCGAAGGAGACCCATTTGCCGTCGCTGGTGCGGCGAACGATCGGCCCCCGATGTGTCGCATAGGTCATGAAACGGCGCTCGGCCATGCTGCCGTCGGCGGCCTTGTAGCGGATCGTGACCGGACGGCGCTTCATCTCCCGCCATTCCTTGCCGAAGCGGTAGCGCGGCCCGAGTTCGGGCAAGCGCACATCGTAAGCGAGCTCGTCGATATTATCGACACCGCTCGAAGTGTGCATCCAGCCCATGGTGCGGTTGAAGCCCTGATAGACGAAAAACTGCCCCCAGGTGCTCGCGCCATAAGCGTCGAGCCCTTCGTCGCTTTCAACCTTGGCTTCGGAGCGGAAGTAGAAGCTGGTGTGCGGGTTGATCAGCAGCAGCGGCTTGCCGTCGCGGGTCAGACGCGGGGCGATCGCGATCCCGTTCGATCCGCTCGGCTCGCCATCGCGGCGCTTTTCCGCACCCCACGGGTCGCCGTAAAAGGCCGCGAGCGCTTTCAGATCCATATCCTCGATGTCGCCGCCGATGCTGCCTTCGGTGAAACTGAGCGCCATCCACGGCTCGAACTTCGTCAGCACGCGCGGTCTCACGTCGGGATGCGTCGCGAGGAAGTAATTGAGGCCGCCTGCCCAAGCGTCCATCAGCCGCCGCATCGCTTGCGGGCTTTGCCAATAATCGGCCTTCAACTCGCTGTCGCTGACGTACAGCCGCGCGCGCAAATCCTGCCAGATCTTGCCCTCGCCCTCGGCCTCCGCGGTGCGGCCGAGCGCGGTCAGATAATTGGCCTCGATGCGCGGAAAATCGTCCTCGGCCTGGGCATAGATCATCCCGAACACCGCATCGGCGTCGGTCTTTCCGCGAATGTGAGCAATCCCCCAATCGTCACGCGTAATCGTCACGCGCGCGGCTTCGGGCGGCGCGGCGGCGGTGAGCAGGAACAGGAGCGCCAGTGCGGCTGGTTTATGCATCCGGCAAGGATTGCTTCGCCTGACCCCAACCCGCAAGCAGTTTCGAGCCCGCACGCTCGATCAACTCGTCGGCATCGCGAATATTGAAATGATTGCCGCCCTGGAACCGGTCGAGCTCGTCCCATGCGACCGGCGCGGCGACCGGAGCGCCTTCGCGCGCGCGCGCCGAGAACGGCAGCACCGCGGTCGCCCCGCGCTGGTTCCTCAGCCAGTCGAGGAAGATGCGGCCCTTGCGCTCGACCTTGCGGATGTTGGCGGTGAAGGTTTCGGGCTCGGCCGAGGCGATTGCGCGGCTGAAGCGGTCGGCAAAGCTCTTGACCGTCGGCCAGTCTTTTGACGCGTCGAGCGGCACGACGACGTGGATGCCCTTGCCGCCCGAGAGCAACGGGAAGCTCTTGAGCCCGAGGTCGATGAGCAGCTCGTGCAAGCGCACCGCGGCCGACTTCACCTTGGCGAAATCGAGTCCGACGTCGGGGTCGAGGTCGAACACCAGCCGGTCGGGATTTTCGACATTCTCGATCCGGCTGCCCCAGCCGTGGAATTCAATCGCGCCCATCTGGACGCAGGTCAGCAGCCCCGTGATGTCGTCGAAATAGAGATAATCCTCGGTCTCGCCATTCTTCTCGCGGATCGGGATCTGCTTGACCGCCGCGCCGAACGTCCCGCTGTCATGCTTCTGGAAAAAGCATTTCTTCGCGCGCCCCTGCGGACAGCGGATCAGCGTCACCGGCCGCCGCGCCGCATCGACCATGATCAAGGGCGCGATCGCCGCGTAATAATCCGCCAGATCGCCCTTGGTCAGCCCGTCCTCGGGATAGATCACGCGGTCTGGATTGCTGATTTTAACTCCGAAGCTTTCGGCGGTGGGCCGTTCGGCCTTCTGCTCCGCCTTGCGCAGATGCTTCGGCACTTCGCGCACGACATCCTTGGCCGCTTTATCCTCGCGCAAAGCGATGAAGCTCGGGTGGCGCAAAATGCCGTCGCCGGTGAATTCGGTAAAGGCGATTTCGGCGACCAGTTCGGGCTTGATCCAGTGCGCCGCCTTGCGATCGGCGCGCGGGACTTCGGCGGCCGCCTTGTCGGTTTCGAGCGGGCGCATCTTCTCCAGCAATTGCTCGATCAGCGCCGCCGAAAAGCCGGTCCCGACCTTGCCTGAATATTTGAGCGTCTGGCCCTCGCGCAGGCCTAGCAACAGCGAGCGGAACCCGCGCTGCTTGTCGCTGTCGGCCCAGCCGATGATCACGAATTCCTGGCGCTGAATGCATTTGACCTTGAGCCAGTTGCGGCTGCGCGTGGCGGCATATTTGGCGTCGGCTTTCTTCGAGATGATCCCTTCACCACCCTGCTTGCATACCGCCGCGAACAGCGCCTCGCCCTTGCCGATCACATGATCGCCGTAGAGCAACGGCGCCGTCACGCCCTTGAGCAGCGCCGCCAGCCGCTCCTTGCGCTCAAGGTTGGACAAAGCCCGGATATCCTCGCCCTGATCGATCAGCAGATCGAACGCGTAATAAGCGAGATTGCCACCCTTCGCTTCTTTCAGCGTGGACTGCAGCAGCTGAAAGCTCGGCTTGCCGTCATCGCCCAGCGCGACCGCTTCGCCGTCGATCAAACTCCCCGCGGGCAGGCTCGCCGCCGCTTTGACCAGCGCCGTGAACTTGTCGCTCCAGTCCTTGCCTCCCCGCGTCCACGCGGTCGCCGCGCCCTCGCCGGTCGCGATCAGCAGGCGGTAACCGTCATATTTATATTCATGCAGCCACCCGTTCCCGGTCGGCACATCGTCGACCAACGTCGCCAGTTGCGGCGCGTGAAACTTCGGCGGCGCGGTGCCCGTCTTTTTCTTGGCGCGCCCGCCTTTCTGGCCGCCACGGTTCGACTTCCACACGTCCGCACCCGATGCAATCTCGGCCATCGTGCGGTCGGTGGTGACGCTGGTGTCGCAATTCTCGACCAGCGCATCGCCATCCTCGGCGTCGGCGAATTCGTCGGTGACTTTCTTGAGCATCCACGGCTCCGAGCGGTCGCCCGGCTTGCCCTTGAGGCGGAACATCACCCACTCGCCCTTCATCCGCTCGCCGATAAGCGTGAAGTGCAAATGGCCCTCCTCGATTGTCTTTTTCGGGTCCTTGTCGGGGTGCGGGATCCAGCGCCCCTGATCCCACAGCATTACCGTCCCGCCGCCATATTCGCCTTTGGGGATGGTGCCCTCGAAACTGCCGTAATCGAGCGGATGATCCTCGGTCCGCATCGCCAGCCGGTTGTGCCCGGGGTCGAGGCTCGGCCCCTTGGGCACCGCCCAGCTTTTGAGCACGCCATCGAGTTCGAGGCGGAAGTCCCAGTGAAGGCGCGACGCGTCATGTTTCTGCACGACGAAGCTGTCGCCAGCGCCCTTGAGCTTGCGCCCCTTGGGCTCGGCGGTTTTCTTGAAATCGCGTTTCTGATTGTACGCCGCGATGTCGAGCGGAAGCTTGGCCATCAAAATCTCGTCATTCCCGCGAAAGCGGGAACCCAGTCTTTCTTGTTTGCGCTGGCCCCCCGCTTGCGCGGGGGTGACGAAAAGATCGCCATCACGCCCGCTTGCGCGCGGCGGCCTTTTTGACCGGCGCCGCCGCTTTCTTCGCCGCAACCTTCTTGGCCGCCGGCTTCTTCGCTCCGCCGTCGTCGCCCAAACTCTTTTTCAGCGCCGCCATGAGGTCGATCACATTCGAGCCCTTGGCGGGCTTGCCATCATCGGGGTCCTGGATCACCAGTTCGCCCTTGCGCTTGCGCTTTTCGGCGATGAGATCCTTCAAGGCATCGACATAGCGATTGTGGAATTCGCTGGCGTCGAACTTGCCGCTTTTCTTGGCGATCAGGCTTGCCGCCATGTCGAGCAGATCGGCGTCGGGCTTGGCGTCGCCAATCTCGCGGAAATAGGATGACGCCTTGTTGACCTCGTCCGAGTAGCGCAAAGTTTCGAGCAGCAGGCCGCGCCCGCACGGCTTCAGCGCGACGACATATTCCTGCCCGCGCATCGCCAATTGGCCCACGCCGACTTTTTTCGAGGCGCGCAATGCGTCGCGCAGTACGACGAATGCCTCCTCGGCAAGGTCGTCGGCGGGGACCACGAAATAGGGCTTGTCGTAATAGATTGCGTCAATGTCGTGGATGTCGACGAATTGCGCGAGTTCGAGCGTCTTGCGGCTTTCGAGTTTGACGCTCTCGATCTCCTCGGGCTCTAACAGCACATATTCGCCCTTCGACACCTCGAAACCCTTGATGATCTCGTCGCGGTCGACCGGCCCGATGCCCGGCACGACCTTTTCATATTTGATCCGTTTGCCCGACGGTTCGTGGATCTGGTGGAACGCGATGGTCGCGCCGCTCTTGGTCGCCGAATAGATTTCGACCGGGATCGACACCAGCGCCAGCCGGATCTGCCCGCGCCAAATCGGTCGTGCCGCCATGATGATCCGCCTCCCTGGTTGCGAGGCCGATTCAATCGTTACGCGGCGGAGTCGTTCCGCGTTGCGGCTTTGAGCGTCGCAACAAAGCGCGCGACGTCGCCGCCCTGCGCCGCGAGCGAGACGATCGCCGAGCCGCTGATCACCCCCGCCGCGCCCGCCTCCGCCAGGGCGGCAATCAGGCCGCGGTCGAACTCGGCGGCGGCATGGACTCCGGTGATCCCGGCGCGGGTCACGCAATAGGTGTAGCCCGCACCCAGGCGCGCGATCTCGGCGAGCGTTTCAGGCGGCGTGTTCGACGCGGCGATCAGCACCGGGTCGAGTTCCGCCGCGCGCATCTCCATTGCCCACGGCTCAATCTCGCGCGCCGGGACATCGGCGATGAGCAGGCTGTCGGTGCCAGCAGCGGCGGCGCGATTGAAGAAGTCCGTCCGTCCCCGCGCCATGACGAGATTGGCATAAGTGAGGATGCCGAGGGGCACATCG
>JBDSTQ010000140.1:0-8839 GCA_039928195.1 Sphingomicrobium sp. | reverse complement strand
ACACCAAGGTCACCGTCGCGGTGCCGGTGCGGTTCGACAACGAGGAAGCCTCGCCCGGCCTCAAGCGCGGCGGCGTGCTGAACGTCGTTCAGCATGAGCTTGAACTTAACTGCGACGCGGCGAGCATTCCGGAAGAGATCCACATCGATCTCACCGGGCTCGAGATCGGCGATTCGATTCACATCAGCAACGTCAACTTGCCCCAGGGCGTGACGCCGTCGATCGACGACCGCGACTTCACCGTCGCGACGATCGTTGCACCGTCGGTAATGAAGGATGAGGCCGACGACGCCGCTGCAGCCGAGGGCGAAGAAGCCGAAGGCGAAGAGGGTGCTGAAGGCGAAGGCGACGCTGCCGAGGGCGGTGACGCCGAGTAATTACCCGCCCCTCCTGCTCGCGGGAGGGGACCGAGGGGTGGGGATGTTCGTGGGCCTGTTTGCGGACAGGCCCACCCCTGCCCTTCCCGCAAGCGGGAGGGGAGTTCATGCAAATCTGGGTCGGCCTGGGCAATCCCGGCGAGCAATATGCGCTCCACCGGCACAATGTCGGGTTCATGGCCGCGGACCTCATCGCTCACGCGCATGGGTTTGCGCCGTGGAGCAAGAAATTCCGCAGCCTCGTCGCCGAGGGCCGCGTCGGCCGCAACCGTGTTCTGCTGGTCAAGCCGCAGACCTATATGAACGACAGCGGCGACGCGGTTCAGCAGGCGTTGCGCTTCTTCAAGCTCGAGGTCGACGCGCTGACGGTGTTCCACGACGAGCTCGACCTCGCGCCGATGAAATTGAAGGTGAAGCAGGGCGGCGGCACCGCGGGGCACAACGGGTTGCGCTCGATCGACTCCAGCCTCGGCCCCGATTTCCGCCGCGTGCGCGTCGGCATCGGCCATCCCGGCCACAAGGACCGGGTCACGCCCTATGTGCTGGGCAATTACGCCAAGAGCGAGATCGAGCCGCTCAGCGACCTCCTCGCCGCCCTCTCGAGCGAAGCCGAATGGCTCGCCGACGGCGACGACGCGCGCTTTATGAGCGAAGTCGCGCTTAGGATGCAGATGGATTAGGTACCGCGCTGCCGAGCGATCCGCGACTTGGCGGCCTCAATCATCCCGCGGAATCGCGGCTCGTCGCGCAGTCGATCAAGGTTTCGGTCTGCCTCGGCCAGACTGATCAGGGTCTGGCCACCTTTAGCAAAAGCGGATTCGAGCAGCTTAAGGGCCGCTTCCTTGTCATTGAAAAAGCCCAGCACGGTCCAGGCAAGATTATACCGCATATACGAATTGTCCGGGTCGAGCAGTAATGCGCGGTCGATCCAATCATGCGCGCGATCAAGGTCACCGACTGCGGCAAAGCTCAACGCGCCATACGCCATAGCGGCACCATTGTCCGGATCACGGGCAAGCGCCCCATGCACTTGGTGGATCACTTTCGCCGCACATTCCCGAGCGCGTGCAAGGTCCCCCTGCGCCAAATAAAGGGCTGACAGCATCCCCCGACTATGAAAGTCGCCTTCCGACAGAGATGTTGCCTTTTCGAGGTGCCGAGCCGCTTCTTCAATCTTCCCTTGCCGATAGAAGATGCGGGCAGCTTCCTTGTTGACTTCCCACGATTCGGGATTGAGCCGAAGTGCCGTGGCGATCTCGGATTCCGCATCCTGCTCAGCGCCGAGCATCGCCGAATGCCACGCTCTTGGCAGGTGAGCCTCGGCGATGCCGGGGTCGATCTCAAGCGCGCGATTGGCCGCGGCCAGGCCGTCGTCGAGATCCTCGCCACCGGTATAGGCGTAGCGCAAATTCGCTTGCGCAAGCCCCATCAGCGCCCACGCTTGCGCGTAGCCCGGATCGATTTCAGTGGCTCGCGTGCAAATGCGGATCACGCGCCGTTCGCGACCGCTTTCGCCGAAATCGCCGTCAATCCAGGACTGCCGCGCCATCAGGAACAGATTATAGGCTTCGACATTGATCGTGCCGCGGCTCGCTATCGCTTCCTTTTCTTCGGGCAGCAGCTTGGCTTTCAGTGCAGCCACGATCGCCTGGCTGATCTCATCCTGGATCGCAAAGATGTCGTCGAGGTCGCGGTCATAGCGCTCGGCCCAGACATGGTCGCCGGTCGCCCCATCAATCAGCTGAGCGGTGATCCGCACCCGCCCGCCGGCCTTGCGTACGCTGCCTTCGAGGACATGGCTGACGCCGAGCCTTCGCGCGATGTCGCATACATCGACCGACTGGCCTTTGAACTGGAACGCGGTGTTGCGCGCCGTGACCGCTAGCGCCGACACCTTCGACAGATCGGTGGTGATATCCTCGCTGATGCCGTCGCTGAAATATTCCTGCTCGGCCTCGCCACTCATATTGGCGAAGGGCAGGACGCAGATCGACCGGGCGCGCACTACCGGTGCGGCGGCGGTTGCCGCCGCACCCGCGACAGCAACGATGCTGGCGACGATCTTGCGCCAGCCGGCGGCGTCACTTTTGCCGTCCCAATCCTTGAGGTCGGCGCACTGGGTCTGGTTGAACGGGAGCGGCGGGACCGTCCCGTCGAGGCTCGCCTGGACGAGGATTCCGGCGGTACGCGCTGAATCGGCTTCAGCGCGGACCCACTCCGACTTTGCCGCCTCCACCGACCACAATACCACCACCGCCTTTGCCGCCTTGAGCCGTTCCTCAATCACTTCGGAATATGCGCGATGCGCGGGCAGTTCGTCATCGCGCCAGACCGCATAGCCGACCGAGCGCAGAGCAATTGCGACCCGCTCGGCTTGCGGTTCGTCGGACCGCGCATAGGAGATGAAAATGTCCGCCATTCAAGCTTTCGCCGATGGTACCAGCAGACTAACGGAGAGTCATGATGCGCCGCATGTTCATGACGCCGTTGCTTGAAGCAGAACCGGGGAACGCTGTTTCGCTTGCCCAGCTCGCATATTCGATCCGGACGTTTGCGGCAGAGGATCAGGCCGGCCGCCGCTGGGCGCGCGAGCATCGCTATCCTGGCTACACCAGCTACGCGTCGCTCAACGATTTGACGACACGCGACCCGGCGTTTGCCGACTTCGCCAAGTTGATCACGCGTGACGCGGCCAAATTCGCGCGCGCGCTTGGCTGGGACGTCCGCCCGAAGCTCGACAGCCTGTGGGTCAATCTGTTGAAAGGCAGTGGACAACATAGTGGACATATACACCCGCACAGCATCCTCTCGGGCACATTTTACGTCGAGGTTCCCATCGGGTCGGGCGCAATCCGCTTCGAGGATCCGCGGCTCGGCTTGATGATGGCGGCACCGTTGCGGCGCGGCGACGCCGACGAAACTCTCCAGCCATTCGTCACCGTCGCTCCGCGCTCCGGTCAGTTGCTGATGTGGGAGAGCTGGTTGCGCCACGAAGTGCTCGCCGGCAGCGGTAAGGGCGAGCGCCTCAGCGTCTCGTTCAACTTTCGCTAGGCGGCGATCGCCAGGCGGTCCCGCCCGCCTTCCTTGGCGCGGTACAATGCTGCGTCGGCGACCTTGAGCGCCTCGGCCAGGCCCTCGGGACCGATCTGCGCCACCCCGCCGCTGACCGTCACGCGAATCGGTTCGCCGTCGCACATCGTCACCGCGTTCGCGACGCGCGCCCGCAGCCGCTCGCAAATTTCGAGCGCGCGGTCGAGCGGCGTATCAATGAACAGTACGATGAACTCCTCGCCGCCATAGCGCACCACGATATCGCCCTCGCGAACAGCCTTGATCGCCGCCGCCGCGAAGTTGCGCAGAACGAGGTCGCCGACTGGATGACCGTAGATATCGTTGACGCGCTTGAAATGGTCGATGTCGAGCAAAGCAAGGCAGTCGCTGCCCGTGCTCGCGCTCGCGGCACGTGCTGCAACCGCCTGACGAAAGGCGCGCAGGTTGGGCAGGCCGGTCAATGCATCGGTCAGCGCGGCTTCGCTTAGCGATTGCTCATTGGCCTTGCGCGCGGAAACATCGCGAATGATGCTCATCGTCCCGACAACTTCGCCGAGACCGTCGATGACCGCGCGCGAATGCGCCTCGAACCAGCGTGGCGCTCCGCCGGCGATAACCGCTTCATATTCAAACGAAAGCGCGCGGTCAGGCTGGTTCATCACCTGCCTGTAGAGCGCCCGGACGCGGCCGCGATCACGCTTGGGAATCATGTCGAGGCCCGAGCGGCCAATCAGCAGATGCGGGTCGACTTCGCCGAATTGCCCGATCGACGGCGAGACGTAACTGATCATCCCCTGAAGATCGAGTTTCATCATGATGTCCGACGAATGGTCGGCGATCAGCCGATAGCGCGCCTCGCTACTGCTCAGCGCATTAAGCAAGCGCGCGCGGTTGCGCAGATCGGCGACGATTGGCCACACGGTCAGCACCGTCGTGGCGAGATAAAATTGGAAGAATTGCGCTTTCTGCCCGGGCGTCGCCGACATGGTGTGGAGCGGGCCATAGCCGGCCAGCGTCGCGCCGCCGCCGATCAGCGCCAGTGCGAGGATCGCGAGTACGCTCGCGCCGCGGCCGAGGCGGAAGGTGATCAGGATCACCGAAAGAATTGGCAGGAACAGCAAGGGCGCGCTGCGTTGCGCGAAAGTGAGCGCAATGGTCGCGGTGCACAATGCGATCAGCGCGACCGCCGGTGCTCCGTGGTCGCGAACCCTGCGCCAACCCCCGCGCATCTCGCCTTGGGCAAACAGCAGAAACAGCGGCACGAAGGTCAAATTGCTGAGTCCATGGCCGCTGATCCACTTTACATAAGTTGCTAGCGGGGGGTTGCCGAGGATCGCGGCGGTGATCGCGGCGAGGGTTCCGCTGACCATCGGCGCGGCAACCACCGCAGCGACGATGAACTGGCCGAGCCATTCGAGCGATTCGAGCGGCGCCTGTCGGGAATGGCGGCGCAACAGATAGGCGGCAACGAACACCTCGACCATGTTCGCCGCCGCCATCGGCAGCGACGCCGCCCAGCCGAGCCCGAACAGCCCGGTCGCGAGGATGCTGGCAAATGCGCCGACCGCGATCGGCCATGGCCACTTGCGGCGCCTAATCACGCTCAGCTCGGCAATCAGATAGGCGTTGGCGAACCACAGCAAAGCGACGCCGCCATCGTAGCGAACGAGGCGGATGGCGAGCGTCGCCAGGATGAAATAGATCACGCCGACACGAAGCGGCATCGGCACTGCGGTGCGAAGCATCGTGCGACTGTATGAGAATATGGTTTCGAAAAACTTGGTTCTTGGTCCGATCCGGAGTGAATCGTCGTCGCTGCCCCGCGCACTTCGTCGCCGAGGATGGACGCGGGCGGCGTTGCAGGGTTAGGAGCCGCTGATTCCCTTCCACTTCCAGCACATTCGAGGACCATGGGCTTTCGCTGCGGCATCGTCGGCCTGCCGAACGTCGGCAAATCGACCCTTTTCAACGCACTGACGGAAACCGCTGCCGCGCAGGCGGCGAATTATCCGTTTTGCACGATCGAGCCCAACGTCGGCCGCGTCGCGGTGCCCGACGAGCGGCTCGACCGCATCCGCGAGATCGCCAAATCGGCGCAGGAAATCGAAACTCAGATCGAATTTGTCGATATTGCCGGCCTCGTCCGCGGCGCGGCGCAGGGCGAAGGTCTCGGCAACCAGTTCCTCGCCAACATTCGGGAAGTCGATGCGATCGTCCATGTGCTGCGCTGTTTCGAGGGTGGCGATGTCACCCATGTCGAGGGCCGGGTCGACCCGATCGCCGACGCCGAGACGGTCGAAACCGAATTGATGCTCGCCGATCTCGACAGTCTCGAGCGGCGCGTCCCCAACCTCGTCAAAAAAGCGCAGCAGGGCGACAAGGAAGCCAAGATCGAGGCCTCGGTGCTCGGCCAGGCGCTCGATTTGCTGCGCGCGTCGAGTCCCGCTCGACTGACTAAACCCAAGGACGCTGAGGAGGAGAAGGCGCTGAGCCGCGCGCAGCTCCTGACCGCCAAGCCGGTGCTCTACGTCTGCAATGTTGAGGAAAGCGATGCCGCCGAGGGCAATGCGCTGTCGGCGCGGGTATTCGAGCGCGCCGCGGCCGAAGGTGCCAAAGCGGTGGTGGTATCGGCGGCAATCGAATCCGAGATTGCGACGCTAGCGGCTGACGAGCGCTCGGCTTTCCTCGCCGATCTCGGACTGGAGGAAACCGGACTCACCCGGGTCATCCGCGCCGGCTATGAATTGCTTGGGCTGATCACCTTCTTCACCGCGGGCCCCAAGGAAGCGCGCGCGTGGACGGTTCACCGGGGAGCGAAGGCACCCGAGGCGGCGGGCGAGATCCACACCGATTTCGAACGCGGCTTTATCCGCGCCGAGACGATCGCGTTTGACGATTTCGTCGCGTGCGGCGGCGAGGCCGGCGCGCGCGATGCAGGCAAGTTGCGCTCCGAGGGCAAGGAATATGTCGTCCACGACGGCGACGTTCTGCTGTTCCGCTTTAACGTCTAGCCGGCCAGCGCTCGGCTAACGCGAGCAACGCGAGCACCCAGGCGGCGCCGAACGCCCACCCGCCGACGACGTCGCTGGGCCAATGCACGCCGAGCATCGGTCGGCTGATCCCGACAAGGAAGGTCACCGGCAGCGTTGCAGCCGCCGCCGCCGGGCGCCATTCGCGCCGTGGCAGCAGCAAAGCGAGGCTCAGCCACAAGATCATCGAATTGGCGGCGTGCGCGCTGGGAAATGAAAAGCTGTTGACCGCGACGAGATGGGCAAGCTCGCCGGGCCGCGGACGGTGAACGGCGAATTTCTGCAATTCGACCAATCCCCGCCCGGTCAAGGACACGCCGAGCAGCAGCAACGCCGCGCGCGGATGACGCGTGAGCAACAGCGACAGCGCCGCGAGCAGGCTGATCGCGATCACCGCCGGCCAGTTGCCGAGCAAGGTGAAGCTTTGCATGAAAGCGCGTAGCTGCGGCTGGTGGCCGACATATAGCGTTTCGAGCAGCGCCCGATCGAGCGAGCCGGTCCCGCCCCACATCATCGCCAGCCACAGCACGACCAGCGCCACGATCGCAGAGTAAAGCCGCCATTGCGCGGGTCGATGCGGTTGGGAAGCACGGTTCATTGGCAGACAACCGTTGACGGGGGTGGCCGTTGCGGCGAATTTCGCCGACGAGCTGAATTTTACGCTAATCGGGGGCGATGAGCGGCCCCGATGATCCCAAGCGAACTCCGCAATCCGCTTCGCCTGCGCCGGACTTTGCATCGGCGGTGCAAGCCATGACCTCGGGCCGATTGGCTGCCGCGCGGGCCGACCTGGAGCGCCTGCAGGCCGCGCATCCACAAAATGCGGTCGCGCCGCGGTTACTGGCCGAAGTCGCGGCGCGTGCGGGCGACTTGGGCGAAGCCGAAGCGCTGCTGCGCCGGGCGCTCGCGCTCGATCCGGCCTTCGCCGATGCACGCATCAATCTCGCTTCGCTGCTTCTGCAGCAAAACCGCTTTGCCGACGCGCTTGGCGAAATCGACCAGATCAATGCTCCGTCGCGCGATCGGGATCGCCTGGCGCGGCTGCGGGCAGCGGCGCTGACCCGGCTCGGCCGTCATGCCGAGGCGATCGCGACCTATCGTGAAGCGCTGGTCGCGACTCCCAGCGATCCGCAGCTCCAGCTCAGCCTCGGGCATCTGCTCAAGGCGATCGGCGACCGCGCGGGCGCAATCGCTTGCTATCGTACCGCGCTCGCGATCAAGCCGGGCTTCGGCGCGGGCTGGTGGGGCCTCGCCAACCTCAAAGTCCATGTGTTCGACGACGCCGACATTGCCGCGATGCAGCATGCTGTCGAAACCGCTCCGCTGGAGGATGCGCTGCGGATCAATTTCGCGCTCGGCAAGGCGTTTGAAGACCGCGGCGACGCTGCTGCGGCGTTCGCGCATTATGCGGCTGGCAATCAAGCCAGGGCCGAGCAACAGCCGTATGCACCCGGCAAGTTGGAAGCCATCTGCCGCGCGTCGCGCGCTTTGTTTACTCCGGCGTTCCTTGCCGCGCATGCGAGCGCCGCTGGTGATGCCGAGGGTCCCATTTTCATCGTCGGGATGCCGCGCTCGGGATCGACGCTGGTCGAGCAAATCCTCGCCAGCCATCCGTCGGTCGAAGGTCTGTCCGAGCTTCCCTACATCCCCGCCATGGCGGTCAGTCTCGAGCAAGAGTCGCTCGGGCCGGGCAAGCGGGCGCAGACCTATCCACAGTGCCTGAAGGACGTTCCGCGCGAGCGGCTCGATCGGCTCGCCGCATTCTATCTCGAGCGCGTCGACGCGCACCGGCGAACCACACGCCCCTGGTTCATCGACAAGATGCCCAACAACTGGCTGCACGTCGGCCTCATGGCGATGATCCTGCCCGGCGCACGGATCATTGACGTCCGCCGCCACCCGCTTGCCTGCGGCCTATCCAACTTCAAACAGCATTTCGCGAGCGGTCAGGAATATTCCTACGGGCTCGAGCAATTCGGCCATTATTATCGCTGCTACGGCGAGATGATGCGGCACTGGGACGAAGTGCGGCCGGGTGCGGTCGAACGCGTGATCTACGAACATTTGGTGGCCGATCCCGACGCGGAGATTCGCCGCTTGCTCGCCGCGCTTGGCTTGCGGTTCGACCCGGCTTGCCTTGCGCCCCATGCTGCCACGCGCGTGGTCGCGACGCCCAGCGCCGAGCAAGTGCGCCAACCGATCAGCGCCGCCGCCACCGAGCATTGGCGCGCCTTCGAGCCATGGCTCGGGCCGCTCAAATCTGCTCTTGGACCCGTCCTCGACGACTGGACCCACTAGCCGACCTAGAATTTCGTCCCGAACCGGATTCCTATGGTGCGCGGACGTCCCGGGACGATCTTGGTCGCGGTGCAAATGCTGCAC
>JBDSTQ010000139.1:0-4108 GCA_039928195.1 Sphingomicrobium sp. | reverse complement strand
GAAGCGCATAGTCTCAAGGGCGCGGCGACGAGCGTCGGCGCGATGGCGCTCGGGCAAGCCGCGGCGTTGATCGAGCTCGCCCCCGACCTGCCCGCGATGGCTGCGGCCTTGCCCACGCTCGACCGTCAGGTGACGCGCACGCGGCAGGCGGTGGAGGCATTGGTCCCGCGCGGCTTCCCCGCGCGCGATATCGGCAGAATTTAGCGCACGCTGCCTCTGGCACCCTTCTCGCGGCGCGCTATAACAAGCTCGAAGCGCGTGAACCGGGGCAGAATTACACATGAAAGCGACGATTGAACGGGCGACCCTGTTGAAGAGCCTCGGCCACGTCCAATCGGTGGTCGAGCGCAGGAACACCATCCCGATCCTGTCCAACGTCCTCATTGAAGGGCGCGAGGACGGCTCCATTCGCCTGATGGCCACCGACCTCGATCTTCAGGTCGATGAAAGCGTTCCCGCCAACGTCACCCAGGCCGGCGCGACCACGGTCTCGGCGCACACCTTGTTCGATATCATCCGTAAGCTCCCCGAGGGCAGTCAGGTCGAGCTCAACGCCGCCGAGGGCAAGATGCAGGTCAACGCCGGCCGCTCGCGCTTCAACCTGTCGACGCTCCCACGCGACGATTTCCCGGTGATCGCCGAGGGCGAGCTGCCGACCCGCTTCGAATTGCCCGCGGCGACGCTTCGCCAGATCATCGAGAAGACCCGCTTCGCCATTTCGAGCGAGGAAACGCGTTACTATCTGATGGGCATCTTCTTCCATCTGGTCGACGATCAGCTGCGCGCCGCGGCGACCGACGGCCACCGGTTGGCGCGGATCACCGTGCCCAAGCCCGACGGTTCCGACGGGATGCCCGACATCATCGTGCCGCGCAAATGTGTTCAGGAGCTGTATCGCCTGTTGGAGGAAGTCGAAGGCACGGTCGAGGTATCTCTGTCGCCGACCAAGGTCCGCTTTGGCCTTGGCAATGCGGTTCTCACCAGCAAGCTGATCGACGGCACCTTCCCCGATTACAACCGCGTGATCCCGACCGGGAACGACAAATTGTTGAAGCTCGACCCCAAGAGCTTCGCCGCCGGGGTCGACCGCGTCTCGACCATCGCCAGCGAAAAGACCCGCGCGGTCAAGATGAGCGTCGATCGCGACAAGATCACGCTCTCCGTAACCTCGCCTGAAAATGGCGTCGCGACCGAGGAAATCCCCGCCGACTATGGCTCCGACAATATCGAGATCGGGTTCAACGCCCGCTATCTGCTCGACATATTGGGTGAGATCGACGGCGATGTGGTCGAGGTTCATCTCGCTGACGCCGCGGCACCGACTTTGCTGCGCGAAAACGACAAGGCCAATGCGCTGTACGTACTGATGCCGATGCGGGTTTGACGGAGCGCGCGGCGATGGACGTGGAAGTCGAAAAGCCGCACCTCCCGCACCCCACCGGCCACCGCCATATCGACTTTGTCCTGCCGATCTCGGCGCTGTTTATCTCGTTCGTGTCGATCGCCATTGCCTGGCATCACGGCCAGGTGATGCAGGAACTGGTCCACCAGAATGAGCGGCTGGTCGAGGCCAATTCGCTGCCATATCTGCAAGTGTCGGGAAATATGATCGACCATCGGCTGCTGCTTCAGGCGGCCAATGAAGGGGTCGGTCCGGCCAAGATCATGAGCGCCGAAATCCGCGTCGACGGGCGCCCGGTGCAATCGCTTGACGCGTTGATCGACGCCTGCTGCGGCAAGGGCGATTATGCCGATCTTTATTCGTCCTCGCTCGAAGGGCGGATGGTGCGGCCGGGCGACAATGTCGCGTTCGTCGACTTTCGCGAGACGCCTGCCAACCGCCCGCAGTTGCTCGCGCTCAATGCCGCGCGCCGAGCCGGCCGGATCCAGACCCGGCTGTGCTATTGCTCGGTGTTCAACGATTGCTGGCAGGCGCGCAGCGACGACGCCACGCCGAACGCGGTGAGTCAATGCGTCGCGCCCGAGCGGCCGTACATGGACCGCCCGTGATCTGCCGTCTGTGGCGCGGGTGGACCACGCCCGAGAATGCCGGCGCATATGAGCGGATCGTGCGCGGCGAGGTGATTCCCGGGATCGAGGCGATGAGCATCGGGGGTTTTCGCCACATCGACTTGATGAAGCGCGACGTCGGCGACGAAGTCGAATTCCAGACCTTGATGTGGTTCGACGATCTCGCCGCGATCACGGCATTCATGGGCGAGGATTATGCGCTCAGCCATGTCCCCGGGGCGGCGCGCGCGGTCCTCAGCCGGTTCGACGAGCGCGCCGCGCATTACGTAGTGATCGACCGCCGCGACCAATAGGCTAAGCCAGCAGCGTGCCCGTCACTCGCCTCGCCCTCACCGATTTCCGCTCCTACGCGACGGCGCTGATGGCGCCGGGGCCGGGCTTCGTCCTGCTCAGCGGCGACAATGGCGCGGGCAAGACCAATGTTCTTGAAGCGGTGTCGCTGCTTGCGCCCGGGCGCGGGTTGCGCGGGGCAGCGCTTAGCGAGATGGCGCGGATAGGCGGCGACGGCGGGTGGTCGGTGGCGGCCAAATTTGATCCGTTCGTCCCGAGCGAAGGCGCGGGGGGTTCGCGCGCGCCGGCTGTCTCGACTTCGCTCGACACGAACGGACCGGTGGACTTCGGCACCGGCACCCTCGCCGCCGCTCCAGAGCGGCGCCAACTGCGCATCAACAGTGCGCCGGCCTCGGTCAACGCGCTCGGTGAATGGCTCGGCGTGCTGTGGCTGACCCCGGCGATGGACCGCTTGTTCGCGGGCACCGCGGGCGACCGGCGGCGCTTCCTCGACCGGCTGACGCTCGCGCTGGAGCCCGGGCACGCGCGCCACGCCGCGCGCTATGAAGCGGCGATGCGCGCGCGCAATAAATTACTCGCCGAGGAGCGTCCCGATCCGGCGTGGCTGGCCTCGCTCGAATCGGCGATGGCCGAGCATGGCGCGGCGCTTGCCGAGGCGCGGGCACGCAGTGTCGGTGGGCTTGCCGAGCGGCTGGCCGAAGTACCCGACGATGATTTTGCGGGGGCGGCGATCGCCCTTGAAGGCTGGGCGGGCGAAAACCTGGCGGCGGCGTTGGCGGCCAATCGTGGCCGTGACGCTGCGGCGGGACGAGCGACCGAAGGCCCGCACCGCCAGGATCTCGCGGTCTTTCACCGGACGCGGGCGATGCCCGCCGCGCGCTGCTCGACCGGCGAGCAGAAGGCGTTGCTGCTCGGCCTCGTGCTCGCGCATGCCGAATTGGTCTCGTCCCGCCGCGGCGAGGCTCCTTTGCTATTGCTCGACGAGGTCGCCGCGCACCTCGATCCGCGGCGCCGCGCCGCGCTGTTCGCCCGGCTCGAAGGGCGCGGCCAGGTGTGGCTGACGGCAACCGAGCCGGCGTTGTTCAACGGCATTGGCGAGGCGAGCCACTTCTC
The DNA here is from genome assembly GCA_039928195.1 of Sphingomicrobium sp. GTDB lineage: Bacteria > Pseudomonadota > Alphaproteobacteria > Sphingomonadales > Sphingomonadaceae > Sphingomicrobium. Next base: position 673 of record JBDSTQ010000139.1, on the reverse strand, counting down.
CGTCGCCGACGGGCACATCGAACCGCGCTGAGCCAACGCCTTTGCTGCAGTGCACAAAAAGCTGGACATTTGTGGCTTTCGCGCCTAGCTAAGTGGCTCACGAGACACATTGCGGCGTGATCGGACCCACCTCCACATAGATGGAACCGGGCCTCGGCCGTGTCTCGGAGCGATCATTCGCCAAGCTCTCCAAATCACGCGGGGCGCAACCCACCCCGCCGCCGACGCGCGCAATGATGCGCCGCGTCCCGGCACGTTTTTAGGTATTTCCCATTACTACGACTTTTGCTGATCTCGGGCTCTCGCAGCCCGTCCTCGCCGCGCTTGCGTCGAAAAATTACACGATCCCGACGCCGATCCAGGCACAGGCGATTCCGACCGTCTTGAGCGGCCGCGATCTGCTCGGCATCGCCCAGACCGGCACCGGCAAGACTGCGGCGTTCATGCTGCCGTCGATCGACCGCCTCGTCGCCAGTGGCAAGGTCGCGACCAGCGCGCGTTGCCGCATGCTCGTGCTCGCCCCGACGCGCGAGCTCGCCAACCAGATCGCCGACAGCGCCAAACTCTATGCGCGCGGCTCGCGGCTTCATGTCGTGACCGTGTTCGGCGGCACCTCAATCTATCGCAACAAACAGGACATGGCGCGCGGCGCCGACATCCTCGTCGCCACCCC
>JBDSTQ010000138.1:0-4046 GCA_039928195.1 Sphingomicrobium sp. | reverse complement strand
TATCTGTTCGGCAAGCCGCTTGCCTACGAGCGCGCCAACCAGATGGTCATGGGACTGAGTGCGCGAAGGATGGCTGGCTAGCTAGCGGGCATCCCCTTCTGGCAGCGAACGGTAAAGCTCATCGATCTGCCCCCGTAGCGCGGCCAACGTTATCCCAGCGAAATCGGGATCGGTCATGTCGATCCCCAGGTTGCGCGACAGCAGCGCGTTCGGCGCATCACCGTAACCGCCGCTCAGCAAGGCCATATAAGCCGGCCCGAATTGCGTCGGATCGCGCCGGTACATCGCATAATAACGCACCGCGAGCAGGCTCGCGAACGCGTCGTTCAATTCTTGGTACGGCGCCAGATAATAGCCGTCCGACAGCATCCACATCCCACGCGTTTCGGCGTTGCGCGCGACCTGCGTCGAATAAGCCGCGCTGGCCTTCGCGGTGACCGCGTCGAGGTCGTCGGCGCCGGTCGCGCTTCCGGCATTGACCGCGTCGTGAAGCGCGAGCTCGACAGCCGCTTCCTCGGCGCTGTTGAACACCGACAGCAAGCGCGCGGCGAGCGCGTCGCGCAGCCACTCCACCCGTTTCGAACCGTTCGCCGTTCGATACAGCTGATCGAGCAAAACCAATTCTTGGAAGCGGCCGAAGCTCTCGGTGAAATAACCCGGCCCGGCGGCGTAGATCATCGGCACGCCGGCGCGAAACATCAGCTGCGCCTGGACCGCGTGGCCGCTTTCATGCGCGAGGATGATCAGATCGAGTAGATCGCCCTGATAATTCTGCATATAGATCGCCGAAACCCCGATCGGATAGACACTCGCGGTGCCCTGGATGGGCACCCGCGGCCCCGGACCGGCGAGGTCGGCGCGGCCGTTCGTCGGATCGAGCAATTGGGCGAACTCGGCCGCATAGGCCGGCGCAATCCCCTTGGCCGAGTTGGCGATCATCGCCGCCGCCTCGTTCGGCGACCAATGCGCCGAGCGTGCGAACGGGTCGCGCACCCGGCGCTGCCAATCCTTGAACGTCGCCGCATTGCGCGCGACCTCGGTCAGCAAGGCGCGATATTGGCCGGGCGAAACCAGGGCAGTGAATGCCGCCTCGTCCAGCGCGCCGCCATAGCGATGCAGTTTCGCCACCGCCTCGCCGCCCTTGACCGACCGGATCAGCAAATCTGCGAATTGATCGCGTTTGGCCCAATAGCCCGCGAACAATTGATGCGCCGCCGCCTCCCGGATGGCCGGCGACTTGTCGGCTTCAAGCTGGGCCTGGTCGCGGCGCGGATCGAGCTTGCGCCCGCCCGCCATTACCGGCGCGAATTGCAGATTGCGAACCAGTTGCGGATAGCCCACTCCGCCGAGCAACGGATCAAGCGAATCAATCACTTGCTGTTGCTCGACCGGCAGCAAATGGTCGGCCTCGCGCCGCGCCTGATCATACCAATAGCGATAGCGCTCGATGTCGGCGCCGGCCGCCATGCCGGTCTTGAACAGCGCCGCGCCGTTGGCCAGCGCGGCGCGCTTCAACTTGGTCCGCGCCGCGCGCAGCCGGACACGCATGGCGTCGGCCGCCGCCATCCCCGCCTCCTCGCGCGTGTCGACCGCGAAGCGCAGAAACAGATACAGGTCATGCTTGCGAAATAGCCGTTGGGCGCGGTCGTCGGCGGCCATCGCCTCGATCAGCCGGGCGCGTGTTAGCGTTCCGTCCGCGAGCCGGTCGAGCTCGGCGATCGCCGCCTCGACTTCGGATCGGGTGGCGATCTCCTGCTCGAACGTGGCAAAGAAATTGCGTGAAAGGTCGAAGCGGTACGCGCGCATTTCGCTGGCAATTGCCGCATTGGCCGGTGCCGGCGCCGCGGCGATTGTCGGCGCCGCCAGCCCCAGCACTCCGGACCCCGCCCAGATCCACGCTTTTACCATCGCTTCCACTCCGCTACCTCGACCAACGATGGTCACTGCGTGGCGCTGAGGATTGGAGAATTCGGCAATCGATCCCGCGTTTATCAATCCCGCCACCGCGCGCGTTGCTGGCGGCCGCACCGCGCGCTCCGAACTCGACCCGGCGGCGAGCCCGCTGATCGAATCCTTCGCCGCGCGGCAGTGCCTTGAACAGCGCAGCGCATTCGCTGTCTTCCCCACCGCCCGGCCCGAGCTGCTGTTCCATTTCGGCGACCCGTTCCGGGTCCGCGAAACCGAGCGCGAGCCATGGCGCGAACTTCCCCGCGCGACATTGCTCGGTCCACGGCGCGAGCGATACTGGCAGTCCGCCGGGCCACGCATTGACTGGTTCCTGATCCAATTGTCGCCGCTCGGCTGCCGCCGTTTCCTTGGCCGACCGCTCGCCGCTTGGTGGGGCGCCGACGTCGCGCTCGCCGATCTCTGGGGCGATCTCGCCGCTGATCTGCACGTCCGTCTCGCTACCGAGCCCGACTTCGACCGCCGGTGGCACATCGCCAGCGAGACGCTTGGTTGCCTCGCGCTCGACGCCGGCGGCGACGCGGAGATATCCCGCATCGGCCACCGCGCCCGCGCCGGGGAATTATCCAGCCTCGCCGATCTGGCGTGCGCGCTCGGGGTCGGCGAACGCCGCCTCAGGCAACGCTTCGCCGCTGAATATGGCTGGGGACCCAAGGCCTTTCTCAACTTGATGCGGTTCAACCGCCAGATGCTCGACCTGCACCCGCTCTACGATGTCGCGCGCGACGAGCTTGCCGAACATTTCGACCAAAGCCACGCCATCCACGAATTCCGCCGCTTCGCCGGAATGACTCCGGGTGCCTATGCTCGGATCAAGGCTGGCGGAGACGCGCTGGTAGTAACCGGGTCGCGTGAGCCGGCGTGACCCTCAATACCGCGCGAGGATGAACGCCCGAGCCGCACGATATTCAACCGGCGTCACGCGCCCGTCGCCATCGCTATCGGCGATCTCGCGGAACGCCGCCGCCGCGGCTTGCGCTTCGCCCGGCGACAGCCAGATATCACGATCGCCATCGAACTTTTTCAGCGCCCAATTGGCGAGTACCCAGTCGCGCTCGAACAGCGCCGCGGCGCGCGACGCCACGGGCGCGCTCGCCGGGGTCGGCCGAGCCACCGCCGGCGCCGTAACCACGGCAAGGACAAGGACGAAAGCGCGCATCATCGCCGGTCACAACGCGCGAATGCGGAAGCGGTTCAGCCCGCCGCCAGCGCCTTGCGCACCGCATCGCCGAGCGCTTCGGCGCGGAACGGTTTGGCGAGCAGCGGCGCGCCCGGCGCCGCCTGCTTGACCGCTTCGGTTTCGCTATAGCCCGAGACGAACAAAATCGGCTGGCCGGGGTACTGCTTGAGGATGCGTTTGGCGACTTCGGCGCCGGTCAGTCCGGGCATGATGAAATCGAGCACGACGAGGTCGGGCCTGGCTTCGGTCAGCGCGGCGAGCCCGCCGTGGCCGTCGGCGGCGTCGCGCACCGCATAGCCCTGCTCGGCCAGCGTCGCGGCGATGAACCCGCGCACGTCGGGATCGTCGTCGATCACCAGGATCGAGGCCGCGGCGACCGGTGCCGCCGCGGCCGCCGCCGCGGCGTCGCTCGCCAACTGCGCGCCGGCCTGCTCCTGCCCGGGCTCGGCGGCACGGAAGAAAAGTTTGATCGCCGTGCCTTGGCCGGGCGCGCTGTCGATCCGCGCGGTGCCGCCCGACTGGCGCGCCATGCCATAGACCATCGACAGCCCGAGTCCGGTGCCCTTGCCCACTTCCTTGGTGGTGAAGAACGGTTCGAACGCGCGCGCGCGCACCGCTTCGGTCATTCCCTCACCGGTGTCGGCGATGCACAGTTCGACATATTTGCCGGGTTCGAGCTCGGGGTCGCTTTCGATGTGCGTGATGCGTGTTACGAGATGGAGCTTGCCCCCGTCGGGCATGGCGTCGCGCGCGTTAATCGCCAGGTTGAGCACCGCGACTTCCAATTGCGTGGGGTCGGCCATGATCGCGACCATGTCCTCGTCGAGGTCGAAGCGTTTCTCGATCCCCGGGCCGAGCACGTTGCGCAGCAAGGGCCGCATGTTCTGGATCAGCGGCGCGA
>JBDSTQ010000137.1:0-8387 GCA_039928195.1 Sphingomicrobium sp. | reverse complement strand
ACTCGCTTAACGCCCTCCCAGACCGCCTTGCGCTCTCCCGCCCATGCGCTATACGAGCCGCGGTTCGCGACGATCCGGCCGCCGCTGCGGGTTTTGCCCGCTGAGACATGGCGCAGATCGTCGCAATTTTTATTTGTTGTCAAAGGTGCCTTCATGGCTGTCCCCAAAAGAAAAACTTCGCCCTCGAAGCGCAACATGCGCCGCAGCCACCATGCGCTGACCGCCAAGCCCTTCCAGGAGTGCCCCAATTGCGGCGAACTCAAGCTGCCGCACAATCTGTGCGCGGCCTGCGGCCACTATAACGGCCGCGAAATCGTCTCGACCGAAGCTTAGGCCTTTCGGGCCGCATGTCCGGAGGCCCGCGAATCGCGATTGACGCAATGGGCGGCGACGGCGGCCCGGCAGCGATGGTCGGCGGAATCGAACGCGCCGCACGGCGCGATCCCGATCTTGAGTTCATCGTTTACGGCGACGAGGCCTTGGTCGGCGCCGAGCTCGAACGGCACCGCCGCCTGCGCGTGCCCGTGACCGTCATTCATTCGCCCGAATCGATCCACCCCAGCGAGAAGCCGAGCCAGGCGATCCGCCGCGCGCGCTCGACCTCGATGGGCATGGCGGTCAATGCGGTCAAAGATCAGAAAGCCGACGCTGCGTTGTCAGGCGGCAACACCGGCGCGCTGATGGCGATGGCCAAGCTCGCGCTGCGGACCATGCCCGGGATCGACCGGCCCGCACTCGCCGCCTTGCTCCCTTCGCTTGGCGACAAGGACGTGATCATGCTCGACCTCGGCGCCAACACCGAGTGCGATGCGCAAAATCTGGTCCAGTTCGCGGTGATGGGCTCGGCCTATGCGCGGACCGTGCTCGGGACCAACCGCCCGCGGGTCAAGTTGCTCAACATTGGGACCGAGGAATTGAAGGGCACCGACGAATTGAAGGAAGCCGCCGCGCTGCTGCGCGAGGCCGCGCATTACCTGCCGTTCAAGTTCGACGGTTTCACCGAGGGCGACCAATTGTCGCGCGGCAGCATCGACGTCGTCGTCACCGACGGTTTCTCGGGCAACATCGCCCTGAAGACCGCCGAGGGCACCGCGCGCTTCGTCACCGATCTGCTTCGCCGCGCCTTCAAGAGCTCGCTGCGGTCGAAGGCCGGCTTCGCTTTATCCAAGCCCGCGCTCAACCTGCTCAAGGTCCACTTGGACCCCAATAATCACAATGGCGCGGTGTTCCTCGGGTTGAACGGGCTGGTGATTAAGAGCCACGGCAGCGCCAATCCCAAGGGCGTCGCCAACGCCATCGCGGTCGCCGCGCGGATGGTTCGCAACGACATCACCAACAAGATCGGCGAGGATCTCGACGAGTTTCGCGCGCATACTTTCGCCAATGAGGCCGCCGACGCGGAATCGGCAAATGGGACCGCGAAGTGACCCGCCGCTCGGCGGTCCTCGGTGCCGGCAGCGCGCTCCCCGCGCGCCGCGTCAGCAATGCCGAGCTCGCGGAGCAAGTCGACACCACCGACCAGTGGATCGTCGAGCGCACCGGAATCCGCAGCCGCTACATCGCCGGCGAAGGCGAAACCACCGCGAGCCTGGCGACCGACGCCGCGCGCCGCGCGCTCGACCATGCCGGCGTCGCGGCGACCGACATCGACCTCATCGTCCTCGCCACCGCCACCCCCGACCAGACCTTTCCGAGCTCGGCGACCAAGGTCCAGGCGGCGCTTGGCATCAACGATTGCGTCGCCTTTGACGTCCACGCGGTGTGCACCGGCTTCCTCTACGCACTGTCGGTGGCCGATTCGATGATCCGCTCGGGCAATGCCAACAAGGCGCTGGTGATCGGCGCCGAGACCTTCAGCCGCATTCTCGACTGGGAAGACCGCGGCACTTGCGTATTGTTCGGCGACGGCGCCGGCGCGCTCGTGCTCGGCGCGGAAGAAGGCAGTGACCGCGGCATTTTCGCAACCAAGCTCCACGCCGACGGCCGTCACAACGATCTGTTGTTCGTCGACGGCGGGCCTTCGACCACCGGCACCGTCGGCAAATTGCGCATGAAGGGCCGCGAAGTGTTCCGCCACGCCGTGGTCAATCTTGCCAGCGTGCTCAATGAAGTCCTCGCCTCCGCCGGGCTCACCGCCGACGAGGTCGATTGGGTCGTCCCGCATCAGGCCAATGCGCGAATCCTCGAGGCGACCGCGAAGAAACTCGGTCTGCCCAGCGCCAAGGTCATCGTCACCGTCGACGAGCACGCCAATACTTCCGCAGCGTCGGTGCCTTTGGCATTCGACGTCGCCGTCAAAGACGGGCGAATCAAGCGCGGCGACCTGATCGTGCTCGAAGCGATGGGCGGCGGATTTACTTGGGGTGCGGCGGTGCTGCGCTATTGAAATGCCTCGGCATTTTTGCCAATATGTCGAATTGCCGACACGGTAATTTTCGATTACCAGTGCCGGGTTAACGGGGGCGGGAGATTAACATGGCCGATCTGGGGATCGCGCGGATCAACGATGTGCAGTCGGGGGCAACGCTGACACGCGCGGATCTGGCGGACATCGTCCATCGCAAATTGGGACTGTCGCGCGCCGAGTCGGCGAGTCTGGTCGAGCGCGTACTCCACCATATGTGTGCCTCGCTCGCCGACGGCCGCAACGTCAAGATTTCGGGTTTCGGTACCTTCATCCTGCGCAACAAGGGCGAGCGACTCGGTCGCAACCCCAAGACCGGGGTCGAAGTGCCGATCGCGCCGCGCCGCGTGATGACCTTCCGCGCGAGCCAGATCATGCGCGACCAGATCGTCAAGGGCTAAGCTGGCCGTGGCGACCGCCGCCAAGGATCCCGGCGCGCTCAAGACGATTGGCGAATTGTCGCACGAGCTTGGCATCGCCCAGCATATTCTGCGCTATTGGGAAACGCGCTTCCCGCAATTGAAGCCGATGCAGCGCGCGGGCAACCGGCGTTACTATCGCCCCGCCGATGTCGCGCTCGCACGGCGCATCCACCGCTTGCTCAACGACGAAGGCTATACCGTCCGCGGCGTCCAGAAATTACTCCGCGACAAAAGCGAGGCCGGCGCCGGGGAGACATTTGTCGCCCCACCCGCGCCGCCTCCGCCGGCCGCTCTGGCAGCGTCGCCCGCCAGCGGGATCGACGTTTTCCGGCTGATCGGCCTGCGCGACCGGCTCGCCGACGCGCTCGACGATTAATCGAGTTCGCGCGGCAGGATCAACGCCTCAAGCCGGCCCTTCACCGGCGAATCCAGCTCAATCATTGCCACCGCCCCGGTCGGAAATTTGTCGCGCACTTCGCCCGTCAGCGCCGACAGCAATTGATGCATTCCCGGATTATGGCCGACCACCAACGCCGCCGCGTAGCTGGCCGAAAGCGCCCGGATCAACTCGACCAACATGTGTTCGCTCGCCGCATAGATGCGCTCGTCGAATTGCACCTCCGGTAGCGCGCCATAGCCCAGCGCCAACCGGTCGAGCGTCTCGCGCACGCGCGTCGCCGGACTCGCCAGCACATGGTCGAAGCGAATGCCGCGCTGCTTCAGTTCGCGCCCCATGCGCTCGGCCGCCGCGCGCCCGCGCGCGTTGAGCGGACGGTCGAAATCGCTTTGCCCGGCATCGTCCCAACTCGACTTGGCGTGGCGCATCAGGCCGAGCGTCGTCACGCCACCGGCTCACGCGCGGCGACGCGCTCGGCGAGTCTGTGCTCGACCCGCGCGATCGCCTGATCGAGCGGCAGGCGACTGATCGGAACTCCCGGCGGAAAGGCGCTCAACAGCCGCGACGGCATCGCCGCCGACAGGATCACGAACAGCCCGCGGTCGCCGTCGCGCCGGATCAACCGCCCGAACGCCTGCGCCAGCCGCGCGCGGACCACGCGGTCGTCATAGCCGCTGCCACCAGCGGACATCCGCCGCGCCGCGTGGAGCACCGTCGGGCGCGGCCACGGCACCCGCTCCATCACTACCAGCCGCAGCGATTCGCCGGGCACATCGACCCCGTCGCGCAGCGCGTCGGTACCGAGCAACGACGCGCGCGGATCGTCGCGGAAAATATCAACGAGTGTCCCGGCGTCGATCGGATCGACATGCTGCGCGAGCAACGGCAGCCCGGCGCGCGCGAGCCGGTCGGCGATCCGCGCGTGCACCGCTTTCAATCGCTGGATGGCGGTGAACAGCCCCAGCGTCCCGCCGTTCGCCGCCTCGATCAGCCGCGCATAAGCCCCCGCCAGCGCGGCCGTGTCGCCCGGCCGGATGTCGGTGACGATTAAAACCTCGCTCGCCGCCGCATAGTTGAACGGGCTTTCGGCCTCGAACCTTTGCGCGGGGATGGCAAGATGCGCGGCGCCGGTGCGCGCTTCGGCGGCGGGCCAGTCCTCGCCCCCGCGCAGCGTCGCCGACGTCACCAGCACGCCATCGGCCTGGGCCAGCACCGCCCCCGCGAACGGCCGCGTCGGGTCGAGCCAGCGGCGGTGGATCGCGACATCATATTCGCGCCCGTCGATGCGTTCGACCGCGAGCCAGTCGACGAACGACGGGTCGGCCTCGCCGCCGACGCGGCTGAGCAAGGCAATCCATGCCGCGAGCGTTTCGCGCCGCCACACCAGCCCGCGGATCGCGCCCTCGACCCGTGCCCGTGCCGCCGCGTCGAGCCAGTCGGGCGCATCTTCGAGCACCGCTTCCAACCGTCGCCCGAGCGCCGCGAGCGGCTTCTGCAATTGCTCGAGCGCTTCCGCCGCACCCGCCGCGGCGGCAACCAACGCGCCATCGGGCTCGGCCAATTCGGTCTCGAGCCCGTAGCCCGCCTCCTGCGCCTTGGCGCGCGCGTAGACCGTTCCGCGCACCTCGCCGAGCAACGCCTCGATCGGGCCGTAGGCCGCACCCTCGACCAGCCGCTGCGCCCAGCCGTCCGACGGCAGATGGCGCGACGCCTCGACCGCCGCATCGAGCGCTTCCGCCCCTTCCTCGTCATAAGACGCAACGTCCATCAACCGCGCCGCAAGCCCGCGCCGCCGCCCGCGCGAGCGCCCTTCAGGGCCCATCAGCCAGCGCCTGAGTTCGATCGCTTCCTGCCCGCCGAAGGTCACCGCGAAAATCGAATCGGCGGCGTCGAACAGATGGTGGCCCTCGTCGAACAGGATCCGCCCCGGCGCATCCTCGCGTCCGCGCGCGGCATTGACCATCACCAAGGCATGGTTGGCGATGACGATGTCGGCGGCGCGGCTGGCGCGTTCGGCGCGCTCGATGAAGCAGCGGCGGTAATGCGGGCAGCCGGCATAGACGCATTCGCCGCGGCGGTCGGTCAACGCCGCGGCGCCGGCGCGCCGGAACAGGCTCGGCAACCAGCCGGGTAAATCGCCGCCGACCATGTCGCCGTCCTTGGTGTACGCTGCCCAGCGCCCGACCAATTGCGCGAGGATCGCCGCGCGGCCCGCGAACGCGCCCTGCAGCGCATCCTCGAGATTGAGCAGGCACAGATAATTCTCGCGCCCCTTGCGCACCACGATCCGCTTCGCTCGCTCGTCGCGGTCGGCGAACAATTTATGGCCCTCGGCATCGAGCTGCCGCTGCAACGCCTTGGTGAAGGTCGACACCCACACCGTGCCCCCCGACGCTTCGGCCCACAGCGACGCCGGCGCGAGATAGGCAAGCGTTTTGCCGATCCCCGTCCCTGCCTCGGCCAGCAGCATGTTGGGGACATCCTTGGCGGGCTTGGGCGCGAACACTTGCGTGACCGCCGCGGCCATCGCGCGCTGGCCGTCGCGCGGCTCGGCACGGCCGGTCAGCCGGTCAAGCCGTTCGCCCGCCGCCACGCCCTCGACCCGCACCACGCGCGGCGGCGGCGGCGCGGCACTCTCCTCCCATTGCACGAGGCGCGAGAAGAGCATGCGCTCGGCCTGCGCCGGCCGCGCCAGCCGCGCCCCGATCAGCGGCGCCCAGCTCCACCCCAGCCGGTGCAATGTCGCATTCGAGGTCCACGCGCCCTCGCGCTCGCGCCACTCGGGATCGTCGAGCTGGTCGAGCATCCGCCCGGCGATGCGCTGGAGCGACGCGGCGGTATCGGCATCGCCGTCGGGCGGTTCGAGCCCGAGCGCGCGCGCCAACCCCGCCGCGGTCGGCACCGCGAACCGCGCCGGATGCAAAAAGGCGAACAGCTCGAGCAGATCGAGTCCGCTGAGGTCGGGATAGCCGAGCCGTTGCCCGACCAAGGGCGCATTGAGCAGAATGTGCGGCGTCTCCGCGGCGCGCGCGATCGCCTCGCCGCGACTCGCCTCGCGCAACTCGCCATCGGCGCCGGTCAGCCAAATCCCGGCGTGAGTCGCGTGCAGCGCGGGAAGCGGGAAAGCGGCCATCGTCGCGACTCTAGACCCAGGTAGAACGAAAGTGGAACATAGTTTAGCGCCCGAGCGCGTCGGCGAGCAGCTTTTTCACCCGCGCGACCAGTTCGGGGGTCCGCCGGCCAAGAATTCCGCGCGCGCTGTCAGGCAGATGCGCGGCGGCCTCGCCCGCATCGTCGAACACATAATGATCGAACATCACGCGCCACGCCTGCTGCTCGCGCGCGGGCAAATTCTTGAGCGTGACGATCGCATGATAGAGCGCGTTGAGCGGGGTCAGCAGCGGCGCGGTGGCATCGCTCCACCAGAAATTGATCATTGCGCCAATTTCGTCGAGCGCGGCCACCGCGTGCCACCACATGCTCGGCAGATAGAGCGCGTCGCCGGGGCCGAGTTCGGCACTCTGCGCGGCGGCCATTGCATCGGCGAAGCGCGGGTAGAGCGCGAGGTCGGGGGCGTCGACATCGACCAGGCTGATCGGCTGCCCGGCAAGCGTGAAGTCGAGCGGGCCGACGTAGAGATTGGCGATCTGGTCGGTCGGAAACACAGTGAAGCGCCGTCGTCCGGCGACCACGCACGCCAGATTCTGCGGCAGGTCCCAATGCGCCGCGGTGCGCGTGGGGTTGCCGAGCCACAATGAGATCAGCATCTCGCGCCCCATATCGAGCAGCGGCATCGCTATCTCCGGCAGCAGCCCCGGCAAGTGCTTCCGCACCGGAATCCCGCCCGCATACATCGAATAAGCTGGCGACTGCCCGCGCTGGCGCAGCAGGAGATCGAGCAACTGGTCGATCGTCGCCAGCCGGCGCTCATGATTAAAGCCCGAAAAATCCGCATTGTAAGCGAACCGCCCGGCGATCTCCGCGCCGCCGAACCATGCCTGGAACGGCTCGGCGGACGCGGCGGCGCGGAGCGTGTCGGCAAGCGCCTCGTCGCCGGCTTTGGCGGCCGCGACCAAGGGCCAGCCGGCGACCAGCCCGCGCAGCACCGCCGGTTCGCCCGCGGCGACGATCTCGCGCTCGAACCGCGCGCGCGTCACATCGTGAAATTCGGGGATCGGCCGCACCGTGGGATGCTAGCAGCGGACCCTTGGCTTCGCTAGGAGCGCGAGAAGTGGACGATCCCCAAGCCCTTCGCGCCGCCGCGCTGACTTCCAAGGCGTGGCCCTATGAGGAAGCGCGCAAGCTGTTGAAACGCTGGCCCGAGGGCAAGCCCGGCGGCCAGCCAATCATCTTCGAAACCGGCTACGGACCGTCGGGACTGCCGCACATCGGAACCTTCAACGAGGTCGCGCGGACGACCTTCGTGCGTCAGGCTTATGCGGAACTGTCGGGCGGCGCGGCGACCAAACTCATCGCCTTCAGCGACGACATGGATGGCCTCCGCAAGGTCCCCGACAATGTCCCCAACCACGCGATGCTCACCGAATATCTGGGCAAGCCGCTGACCCAGATCCCCGATCCGTTCGGCACCCACGACAGTTTCGCCGCGCACAATAATTCGCTGCTGCGCGGCTTTCTCGATCGCTTCGGTTTCGATTACGACTTCGCCTCATCGACCGAATATTATGCTTCCGGGCGCTTCGACGACGTCCTGCGCCAGGTGCTGCGCGCGTGGGACGCGATCATGGGCATAATGTTGCCCACGCTCGGCGAAGACCGCCGCCAGACCTATTCCCCGCTATTGCCGATATCGCCAACCACCGGCCGCGTGCTCCAGGTCCCGGTGCGCGTGATCGATGCCGAGGCCGGGCTGATCGCGTTCGACGACGAGGATGGCGCGCGCGTCCAGCAATCGGCGCTCGGCGGCCTCGCCAAGCTGCAATGGAAGGTCGACTGGGCGGCGCGCTGGGTCGCGCTCGGCGTCGATTATGAAATGGCGGGGAAGGATCTGATCGACTCGGTCACGCAATCGTCGAAGATCGCGCGGGCGCTCGGCGGGCGCCCGCCCGAGGGCTTCAATTACGAAATGTTCCTCGACGACAATGGCGAGAAAATCTCCAAGTCGAAGGGCAATGGCCTGAGCCTTGAGGAATGGCTGCGCTAC
>JBDSTQ010000136.1:0-4157 GCA_039928195.1 Sphingomicrobium sp. | reverse complement strand
CAATTCCGCCACGCGCGCGCGGCCCTGGAAGGAGCGGGCGTATAACAGGGTGACGCGTGGGGGCAACCCGCCTGGGGCCGCAACTTCGCCCGCAGCGCGAGCGTTTACAGGCGAAAGGAGACCAGTTTTGCAACAGCTTCCGCCATTTCCCGACAACGATCCCGCGCCCGACACCCCGTCCGAGCCCGGCGGTCCGAGCGAAGCCCCGGCGGAGGCTCCGGCAGGCAATCCCAATATCGATGTCCCCTCGCCGTCGAGCCCGGGGACCGAGGCTCCGACCACCCCGATTTCACCGGTGGGGTGAAGCCACCAAAACCGTTCGTCCTGAGCGAAGTCGAGGGATCGTTTGATTTATCGCATCAGGCGTATCTCGACTTCGCTCGATACGAACGGAATTTTTCCTTGATCGGTCAGCGGCGCAATTGGGCTGACGACACTACCGCTTCGAAATCGGGCGCGGTGGTGTCGTAATAATGCGAGCGCGCGGCATCGAGCAGGACGAGATACAACCGACCGTTGATGACCGCGCCGACGACGCGGCCCTTGCGCCATAGTTCGTCGCTGTCGAGATGCTCATAATCGAGTTGAAAACCGTTGCCGGCGCCGAGGAACGGCCGCGGCTGTAGCCCGAGCGTTTTGAATTCGACGGTGCCGCCGCGCACCCGGTACAGACTTTCGATCATCGCCGCGATTTCGGGCGCGGTCATGTCGTCGCGAAATTTGGGCACCTGTTGATCCGCGCTCTTGCGCTGGCGGACGAGGTAGCGGCCGCTTTTCAACCCGGTGACAAAGCTCATCGAATCGAGAATCGGGCCGTTCAAGGTCCAGTCCTCGACTTCGCGAATGTCCTCGAAAAAGCCGCTGCGGTGACGATTCCACGGCCGCGGCGCGGCGACCGACAGGCTGCCGTCGCCGACCTGGACGCGGTGGACGCGGACGAGCGAATAATCGCTGATGCCATATTCGCTCCCGCCGAGGCTCGAACACGCCGAGAGCGAGACAGCGGCGGCGGCGGCGAGCGCCAGCTTGGCGGAAAATTTCATCGACATGATCTCCATCAGCCCATCATCTGCCGGACCCAGGCGGCATCCGGGGCATCGGGCTTCATCGTCAAATAGCGCTGGAAGGCGGTCTTCGCCTCGGCCGCGCGGCCGGCCTTCATCAGCGTGATGCCATGCCAGCGCCAGGCGTCGGCGGGCGCATCGGGATAAACCACCGCCGCGGCATAGCTTTGCGCGGCGCGGGCATCGTCGCCGGCGCGATTGCGCAGCCGCCACACTTCGCCCTCGTAAAAGCGCAGCAGGCCGTTCCAGCCGTCCTGGGCAAGCGTCTGAATCAAATATTCGCTCGCACCCGGGTCGTTGAGTTTGACCTGATCGTCGAGCATCATCTGACGGAACGGCCCGATCGCCTCGAGATAGCGCGCGCGGCCATTGTCATAGACGCGGCCGGGGACGGTGACATCGGCGGCATCGAGCCGGAGGTCGGCCATCCGGCTTTCGGGCGCGGGGTGGGTCGCGAACAGCGAATAGCCGCGGTCGCGGCGCTTGCGGCGATAGCGCGCGCTGGCGGTCTCCTCGCCGATCAATTGCTGCCAGATATTGGCCATCTCGATCGGCGCGTAGCCGGCATCGGCGACGAGCTTGGCGCCGATCGCGTCGGCCTCGGCCTCCATCACGCGATTGTAACGGAACAGCGAGAGCAAGGTGCCGAACTCGGCGAGGCGGACATAATCGCCGAGATAGACGCCGCCCGCCGCGCCGCCGACTCCGGCGACCATCGATCCGATCGCGAACAGATCGCTCTTGCGCCGCATGTCGCGCCACGAGCGGATCATGTGGCGGCGGAGGAAATGCCCGCTTTCATGCGCGATCACGCCGGCGAGCTGTGCCTCGTTGCGCATGCGCAGAAGCAGCCCGGAGAAGACCACCGCGAACCCGCTCGGGAACATCATCGCGTTGAATTCGGGAATATGCGCGAGATAGATGCGGAAGTCCTGCGCGGCGGGACCGCCGACCTTGCCGATGATGTTCTTGAGATAGCCGGTCAGCGCGGGGTCGGTGATCAGCAGGTTCGAACCGGCGATCTCCTCCTCGGCGCGTTCCATTTGCTGCCACAAGCCCTGTTCGTCCTTGTCGGTTGGCTTGAAGCCAGGGCCAATCAGCGGCGCAACGTCGGCCGGACGGACGCGCGCATTGGCCGCGCCGGTGGCGAGCGAGGCAGCGGCGATGCCGCCCCCGACGAGCAGCGAACGGCGCGAAACCTGATTACAACGCCAGCACATCAGCGGGCTCCTTGTGCGCGGCGCACCGCGATGCCGGGCTTCATTCGGTTGAGCAGACGGTCAACCGCCTGCGCCGCGCCTTGGGGTGTGCGCAGATCGCCGAACTTGATCCCCGGCACCTGGCTGCCGGCAAGAACGACGTTGAACCACACCACATCCCCGGTCTTGAGATCGACCAGCGAGGCGTAATCGGTCTGGGTCGCGCCGCCGATGTTGGGCGCGCAAAATCCGACGAAGCAGCCGGCGATGCCGAGCACGCCAAGCGCGATCCGCCCGGTCGAGGCGACCTGGTCTTCGGCGTGGAGGAACAAGGCGTAATCATAGCCAGTCTTCTGGCCGAGGCTGGTGGCGACGGTGCCCAATGACCAATCGAGCCCTTTGCCGCGCTTGGTCGGGAGATAGTCACCGAGATATTTGTGGAGCACGATCGACTGGTCGACCGCGGCATTGAGACGCTCCATTTCAGCCAGTTGCTGCTCGTCGACCCCGGTCAGCTGGTTGCGGCGCTCGATGATCGTCACCGCGCCGCCGCGCAACGCCTGTTGCGACTTGAGCGCGGCGATGATGTTGCCGCGCGCTTGCTCGGTCCAGTCGGCGCGCGGCTCGACCATCCCGCCGGTGGTCAGCGCGCCGACCGCAACATCGGGCCGCAGCACGAGCAATTTATAGTCGCCCGCCGGCGGTGTGAACTGGACGTCGGCATATTGCTTGGTCTGTACGCACGCGGCCAACGGCACGCTGAGCGCGACCATGAGCAGCAAAGCCTTGTTCCGCATTTCGATGATCCTCCACGGACGCAGCCGCGTCCACCCAGCCGGCCGACTGGCGCTTCTTGCCTGAATGCACGATTAAAGAAAAGCACGTTTTATGAGACGCTTAGCGCGGCGGGCAAGCGATTCCGTCAACGCTGGCGAGGCACTTACCGTCGACCGACCCGGGCGCCACGGCCAGCCCAAGCAGCGCGCTTAAAGTCGGCATAATGTCGATCGTTTCGATCGCTTCCTCGCGCGGCGCCGGCGCCATCCCCTTACGCCACAACAGGATCGGCACGCGGCGATCGTAATCCCACGGACTGCCGTGAGTCGCGACATAGGCGCTGGTATCGACGATCGGCATGATGTGCGGCTTGAGCACGACATACAGGTCGCCCGAACGCGCGGCATCGAACGACGCGCGAACGCGCGTGATCAGCGGCCATTGGGCGGGATCGCCGCTCGGCGCCGCCGCCGCGCCGAGTTCGGCCTTGGTGAATATTGCGGCGACCTGGGGGTGCGCGCGATAAGCGGCGGCCAGCGCGCTCAGCGCGCGGGCACGGTCGGCGCCGGTGAGCGCCGGATCGAGATAGATGTCGCCGCTTGGGCCCCCCGAGGCAATCAGCGAACTCGACCGGCCGAGTTTGGTCGCGACCGCGGTGCCGATCGCCTTTGGAGCCAAAGCGGGATCGATCCACGCGGCGTCGGCGACGCCGCGCGCGCGCAGCCGCTCGGGAATGTCGAGCCCGCCATGATCAGCAGTCAGCGCGACCGCATAATCGAGCCCCCAGCGATCGAGCAGCGCCATGAAGTCGCCAAGGTCGCGGTCGAGCGAGGTGAGCTGCAGGCACATCTCCTGCCCGCCGGTGCCGTAGGTGTGGCCGACATAATCGGTCGCCGACAGGCCGATCGCAACGAGGTCGGGCGCCGCGCCCTTGCCCAGGCCCTGCTCCTGGATCAGGCCGGCGGCGAGCGCGAGCGTCGCGGCATCGAATTGCGGAGTGGAGCGGAAGGCGCTGTTAGCGCCGGCGGCGCGCGCCAGCGTGCCATTGCCGAGCGGCTTGCCGCCGCCGGCGATTGGAAAGACTTGCGCCTTTTCAGCGCACAATGGGGTGATCTCG
>JBDSTQ010000135.1:0-5041 GCA_039928195.1 Sphingomicrobium sp. | reverse complement strand
TTACATTTTGCGGCCCGATGTGCGATATAGGCGTCGCTACTAGTCGCAAATGGACGGTCTTTGGCGCTTTGCGGCTCCTTATTCCTCGCCTCTCGCACTCCTAGCGGAACGGATGCCCGCATTTGGGCGCCGGCAGAATAAGGAACTTCGATATGCCAATCGGCACCGTAAAATTTTTCAACGACTCCAAGGGCTATGGCTTCATCCAGCCCGACGAGGGCGGCAATGACGCGTTCGTCCACATCACCGCGGTCGAGCGCGCCGGAATGCGCTCCTTGCGCGAAAACCAGCGCGTTTCGTACGAGCTGGAAGAAGATCGCCGGGGCAAAATGAGCGCCGTCAACCTGCAGTCGGCCGAGGAATCGGCGGGCGGCGGGCAGCCGAGCGCCGAGGCCGAGGACGGTCCGGCCGAATAAGCCGAGCCTGAATCAACCGACCGATGGGTAATTCCACCCTCGACTTCTACCTCGCCCGCGCCGCTCAGGCGCGGGACGAGGCGGACGCGGCAACGCTCGAGCATGTGCGCGAGCGTTGCCGGCGTTCCGAAGCCGCGTGGACCGAGCTGGCCGACCGGGCCGCCCGGACCGCGCGCATCCGTGAAACCATATTGAGTGAAAAAGCGGCCGAAGCGTCGCAAGCAGAATGAGAATGAAACACACATATAAGAACAATGCGGGCGCGATCGCCCGTGCGCTGCGCGACCGCGCGGTCCGGCCGATGCCGGCTGCCGTCTCCGCGCGCGCCCGAGATGCCGTGGCTTATGCCGCAGCGCTCGAAATCCTTGGCTAGGCCAAGCTTTCCACCCTCTAACTTGCAGCCGCATCGTTACTCGCGTCCTTCGACCGTGTAGTCGATGCGGATGCTGACCCATTCGCCGATCATCGGCTGACCGTTCTTGCGCGGTGGGCGCACGCGGAATTGCCACGCCGCCTGGCGCACTGCGCTCGCGAGATGCGACCCGCGCGGCTGCTGTTCGATTTCGACGCAATCCTCGACGCGGTTGCCGGGCGCAGTTCGGCAGGCGATCAAACCATAGCCATCGGGCGCGTTCGCGGGGAGATAACCGCGCAGTTCGGCGTCGGTCGGGTGGCGCGCCCATTCGACCCCGTAAAGCGTCTCGCCGCGCGGGCCGCGTCCAACCGCTTTTGAATCGCCCGCGCCGCTCGCCCCGCCGCTACCGCCAGAGGCCGGTGCGGACTTGGGCATCTTGGAAATGTCCGCCGCGGCATAATCTTCCTTGCTCAGCTCGAGCATCTGCAGCGGGACGGGCACCTTGGGCGGGATCGGCGATTTGATCACCAGCCGCTTTTCAGGCCGTGGCGGAAGCGGCCGGGTGACCTCGCGCTGCTTGACCTCGGTCGCGCGCTTGGCCGCCGCCGGCCGGTCGTCGGCGTCGGGCAGCAGATCGACCACCAGCGCGCCGCCCGATTTCTGCGGCGTCGGCCGGAACGCGCCGATCCCGAGCAGCACCAGCAGCAACAGCAAATTGACCCCGAGCGCGAGCGCGAGCCCCGACACTCGGCGGCGGACGGGCGCGCGCTCGTAGGCGGCGGCGCGATATTGATAGGATCTCGAGGCCAAGGGTCGGTCGATCTAGCGGTGCGGTCGGCGGGCGGGAAGCGCCAGCTAGCGCAGCCCGGCTGAACGGTGGCTGCAACGGCCCGAGACAATGTGGCGGGGGCCCGGCGGTCGCGCGCCGGGCCCCGACCGGTCACAGGCGCGTCGTGGTGTCGTTATCGAGCCCGCCGCTGCGCGAACCCGCGGACTTGGTCATATCGGCGGTGCGAGAATCGTTGCGATGGTCGTGGCCGGCATGATCGTCGCGGCGGCGCAGCCCGAGCAACCCGGCAAGACCGAGCAAGCCGAGCAGGCCCAATTTGCCGCCGTCGTCATCGTCGCCGTCGCGGTCATGACCGTCCCGGCGGTCGCCATCGCGATCGCCATCGCGGTCGGCGACGTCAGTCGCGGCAGCGCGGCGCTCGGCATCGAGCTTGGCATTGAGCGTATTGGTCGCGGCCTGCAGATCCTGCGCCTTGTCGGCGACTTCCTCGGCCTGCTTCGACACGCTGTTCTGCGCGAAGCCGGTGGCGGGGGCGGCGACGAGCGCGGTGGCGAGCAGTGCCTGCATCGCATTGGAAATCCGGGTCATTATATCCTCCTGTTGCATCCCAGCAGGCTCAACGGCGTTCGCGGACGAGCGTTCCGGGCGGCCGGGCAAGCGCATCAGCTCGCGCTGGTCCAGTCCTCGCGCTGCGGAACTTCGAACGGCTTGAACGAATCCCAGTCGCGCTTGTCGGGACCGATGCGCTTGAGCACGGTGCAATTGGCGACCGCGAGGTGCGCGACGGCATAATCGGGACGGTTGCTCCTGACGAAATTGATCACCGTTTCGATCGCCGGGAACAAGGCGTCGTCGAGGACGATGAAGCCGCCGACACAGCACAGCATGTCGGACAAGACGAAATCGGTCATGACGGTGTCGAAGCGATGCCCGCCGTCGATAAAAATCAGACCGGCGCTGTGCATTCCGGTTCGGTCGATCAGTCGCGCGAGGCCAATTTCGGAGTGCTTCACGACTCGTCGAAAGCGCCTGGGAAAGCGTGCATCGAGATAGGATTGAACGATTTTGCCGCGATCGTCGGGAAGACCGTACGGGTCGAAGCTCAAATGCGCAAAGGGCTTGCCCGCCAGCCGCCGCGCGCCGAGAATGACCGCCGCCGATGAGCCCATGCCGAACCCGACCTCAATCGACATTGGCTTGGGGCACAGCGCCGCGAGATGCGCGAGCAGACCCGCCTGGCCGGGCGCGAGCCGGACCACGCCAAGCTCGTCGACGCGCCCGTCGGGGTGGTGGAATTCGCCCGAATCGAGCGCCGCGAGGCACAAAGCGATCGCTTCCTCCTTGCCGGCGAGCGCCCTGACGCTGGCGATCAACGCTTCCTCGGACGGGAGGCTCAGTTCTTCGGCCACGGATATTCCTTCGATCGTGCGGGAGCCGCGCTCGCCGAGCGCAGCGGCATGCGCGCCGGTATAGTGCGGCGGCGCGGATGCGGAACCGCTTTGGTGCGCGGCGGGGCGCGATTTCTGCAAGGGTTTCGCGGGCGATAGGGTGTGTGGCGGGGGTGGCGCGGGCAGCGGCGATGCTGGCGGTGCGGTGAAGTTGACGAAGTTGACACTCACGCGGGTGTGCGTGCGCGGGGCCTGAGGACGGGGGGCGGGATGGGCGTCGGGATTGGGCGGCGGGATTGGGCATCTGGAAGGCTGGAAGTTGGCGAAGTTGGGGCCTCCACGCGCGCGCGCGAGTCAGGACTGCGAAACGCAGCGCATGCAGCGACCCTGCGACGCACGCGCGCACGTGAGAGTTCGCGAGGAGGCCGGGCTGGCGGGGCATAGCAGCGCGAAGGGCGAGGGGCGGGGTGCGGGCTGATCGGGATGGGCGGGGCTGCATCTGGCAGCTTAGGCCATGAAACGGGGTGTGTAGGAAAGATGTTCCATGCGAAGGCGCGAAGGCGCGAAGGCGCTGGTCCAGCGGAGGGACAGGCCCACCCCTAACCCCTCCCGCAAGCGGGAGGGTGGAAACGTCAGGGACTATCGCTCAGAAGCCGGCGTTGTCGTCGCTGACGGTGTAGCTATTTTCCTGGACGCTGGTGTCGACCCCGACCAATTTGTAGACGAGGCAACGCACCACCAGACCGGTGATCAGCAGATAGACCGCGACGACGGTGGCGATGATCCCCGCGGTCCCCTCGAGGTAGCCGAAATAGACGAGGGCGGCGAGGCCGAGCGCGACGATGATGCGAACGACCCGGTCTTCGGGTCCGATATTCCTGTCCATGCCGCTTTACCCCTTTGTGAGCCCGCACCGGTTCTAAGCGGATAATTTGCGGAAACCAAGGTCAAACACGGGGGCGCGCATGGTGAGAGAATCGCGACTTGACGATGATCGGGATTTTAGTCATACCAACGGTATGAAAGTGGCGGTTTCCATTCCTGACGACATCTTTGCCGATGCCGAACGCCTGACCCGTCAGCTGGGGACATCGCGGAGCGAAGTTTATGCCCGCGCGCTGGCGGCTTTTGTCGAAGACCATGTGCCCGACAAGGTGACGCAGGCGATCAACGCGGTGGTCGATGCGGTTGGCCCCGAGCCCGACGGCTTTGCCCGCGCGGCGGCGCGGCGGGTGTTCGACCGTAGCGAGTGGTGATTGCGCGTTGTTAGTTTCTCAGGGCGAGATCTGGTGGTCCGATTTGGGCGAACCAATCGGCTCGGCCCCCGGCGACCGCCGTCCGGTGCTCGTGGTGCAGGGCGATGCGCTCAACCGCAGCCGCATTGCCACCGTGCTGTGCGTGCCGCTGACCAGCAACCGCAAATGGGCCGACGCGCCGGGCAACGTGGCGCTCAAGGCCAGCGCCACCGGCCTGGACCGGGACTCGGTCGCCAACGTGTCGCTGATCGTGGCGATCAACCGGGAGCAGCTGATCGAGCGGGTGGGGAAGGTGACGCCGCGCAAGCTGGAGCTGGTGCTGGCGGGGATCGATGCGGTGTTGGGGCGGTAGGGACCGGCGAATTAGTGCATTTAGTAAACTGTCACGTAATTTAAACTGTCACCGTAATTCCCCTTACCACCAGTCCGAGGGAGGAGTTAAGTATTGTGTCCCCGGAATTGACGATTAACTGACGAGCTGGTCGATACTCGCGAAAATGTTGCCTGTTTCAGCCGCATGGCGAACTTTAAGCGCGATAAGTCGATCCACGGGTATTCCGCGCTCCAAGCTCTCGTAAATGTCGCGGCCGTCCATTCCGACGAGGCGCCGTCCTCGGCCAAAACCCTGAAGACCCCCATCGGAAAACCCCCCGAAACTTATAAAAAGTCCGCGAGTCCAAGTAGCTTTTTGATCCAACTTTGAGTGAAATGCGCCAAGTTCGGCCACCCCAACCTTTCGATTAAGCCACTTCGCTTCAAGCAAGTAGGTCGCGCCGGCTAGCTGGAAACTGCCGTCAATTTGCTCGCCCACAAGGCAGAATGGTTCGCGTGCGCTG
>JBDSTQ010000134.1:0-2796 GCA_039928195.1 Sphingomicrobium sp. | reverse complement strand
CATCGCGCAGGCTGGCGACGCCACGTGGCACCACTGGCAGGCTGAGCGCCGGTCCGGACGGGGCGCCGCGGGCGACGGGGAGGGGCTGCGCGGCGATCGGAACGGCGGCGGCGAGCATCAGAGCGGCGATGAGGGTGCGGTGCATGACCGCGTGCCTACCATCGTTTGCGGCGAAATCTACAGCAGTCGCATCTGCGCGCCCTCCGGCGGCACGAACAAGTCGCGGCGGAGCGGGAATTTGGCGGCGCGCAGTCCACAGCGCTTGGCGGCGATGGCGAAGCGGGTGCGCAGGAGATCGGCCCACGGTCCTTGCCCGCGCATCCGGCTGAAGAAATCGGGGTCATTATCCTTGCCGCCACGAAGCGAGCGGATGGTCGCCATGACCTTGGCCGCGCGGTCGGGGAAATGCTCGTCTAGCCAGGCGCGAAACAAGGGCGCGACCTCATGGGGCAGGCGCACCGGCAGATAGAAACCGCCCGCTGCATTGGCCTCCGCCGCCGCCTCGACGATCGCTTCCAGCTCATGATCGGTGATTTGCGGCACGACCGGGGCGATGGCGACGTGGCAGGGAATGCCGGCGGCGCTGAGCGCCTTGATCGCGGCGATGCGCTTTCGCCCCGAGGGCGCGCGCGGCTCCATCGTTCGGCTGATCGCCGGGTCGAGCGAGGTCACCGAGATCGCCACCGCGACGATGCCAAGCTCGGCCGCTGGCTTGAGCAGGTCGAGGTCGCGCAACACCCGATCGGACTTGGTGGTGATGGTGAACGGGTGGCGGGTCTCGAGCAGCAATTCGATCAGCGCGCGGGTAACCCGCCAACGCTCCTCGATCGGCTGATAGGGATCAGTGTTGGTGCCCATCGCGATCGGCGCGCAGTCATAGCCCGGCCGCGACAATGCGGCGTGGAGCAATTGCGGGGCGGTGGGTTTGACGAACAATCGCGATTCGAAATCGACTCCGGGCGACAGATCGTGGAACGCGTGGGTCGGGCGGGCGAAGCAATAGACGCAGCCATGCTCGCAGCCGCGGAAGGCGTTGATCGAGCGGTCGAAGCCGATGTCGGGCGAGCTGTTGCGGGTCAGGATGGAGCGCGGATGCTCGATGGTGATGGTGGTTCGCCGCTGTGGCACGCCGTCGAGTGCGTCGACCTGATCGAGCCAGTCACCGTCGGTCACCCGTTGCTTCAGGTTGAAGCGGGTAGGGTGGCGTTGCGGGTCGCGCCGCGCCCATGGGTCGACTCAACCGGCATCCGGCGAGGTTAAACGCATCGTCGAACAAATCAAGAACAAGTGATCAATGCGTCAGCCTGGTCATCCCGGTCGGAAAGGCTGGCCAGCGGTGCTCGGCCATCGCTTTCAGCGCCGGCGTGTCGCTGTGGTTGAGGCCTTGATAGACCCACATGTTCCTCAGCACTGCGGGGACGTAATAGCGCGTCTCCCAATAGGGCAGGCTCTCGATCCACAGCAACGGATCGCCCTTGTCGTTGATATAGGCCCAGCGGCTGATCGGCACCGGCCCGGCGTTGTACGACGCGATCACCTTGGGCAATTGCCCGCCGGTCGCGGCGTTGCGCCGCATCGTCTCGATGAAGCTCTGCCCATATTCGAGGTTCGAGCGGGGGTCGGTCAGCGCATTGGTCGAGAACGGCAGGCCGCGTGCCCGCGCCATATCGCCGGCGGTGCCGGGGCGGACCTGCATCAGACCGATCGCGCCGGCCGGGCTCATCGCCTCGGTGCGGAAGGTCGATTCCTGAATGATGTGGCCATAAGCGAGCGCAGGATCGATCCGCCAGCCGGTCAGCGGCGTCCAGCGCGGGTTGGGGTAGCGGTCGGCGATGCCGGCAGCTGCCCCGGGCTGGCCGTTGGTGGCGAGCCAGAATTGCGCGCCTGATAGCTCAAGCTGCTTGGCGACCTCGATCAGGGCCTGATGCTCCGATGGGCGGCAGATCCGCGCCTGGTGGCGGAGCAGTTGCTCGGCCAGGCCGCGCTCGCCGATCGTGGCGAGGGCAATCGCGCGGCGGACGTTGGGCACTGCCGCGACCGACACCGCCGACGGCCTGCTATTCGCCTGGAGCCGCGTGTCCATGCCAAGCGTTTCGCGGGCCAGCAGGCCGTAAAAACTTTCGGGGTTTTGCGCGGCGGCCTTGAGCAACGGCGCAACCGCGCGCGGCCGCCGGCACATCTGCTCCGACCGCGCCGCCCAATAATAGCCGCCCGCCGCAAGCTCGCGCTGCTGCGACGTCGCGGCGACTTCGCGGAACGCGCGCGAGGCCGCCTCGCAATCGCTTTGACGCCATGACGCCAACGCCGATATCCATGCCGACTGGCCGACCCACTCGCCGGTCGCGCCGGCGCGCCAGGTCTCGGCGACGCGCCGCGCTTCGGCGTCCTGGCCAAGGACATAATAAGCCCAGGCGACGCGTTGTCCGGCCTCGGCGCGGGCTTCGGCGGAAAGGATGGGCGCGGCGGCGATCAGCAACGCCTCCGAGCCTGCCGCATCGTCGACCTTAATCAACGGCTCGAGCGCGGCTCTCAGATCGTCGGCGGCGGGTTCGCCCTGGACCGGTCGCGCGCGGTAGCGGATCGGCGCCGAGCCGAGGCTGACGATGCGATTTTCGGGGACGACCATCAGCGGTTCGATCGCGCCGCGCGTCTGCGCCATCCGCGCCAGCTGGTCGGCCTGGGGCAGCTCGGGCGCCTCCGCAATCACGGCCTGAAGGTCGTCGAGCACGACCACCGGAGAATTGCGTGCGGTATAAAGCTCGGCCTTGGCGACCGGGGTCAGCACATCGGCGGGAA
>JBDSTQ010000133.1:0-3641 GCA_039928195.1 Sphingomicrobium sp. | reverse complement strand
GCAGGATGGGGGCGGAGTGAACGAGTTCAGACGATCCGCGATCCTGATCGCGGCGGCGATTGTGCTGCCGGTGCTGCTGTTCGCGATTTTTCAGGCAGGTTTCAGCGCGCGCGACCAGCGCCGCCAGATCGAGACCCAGGCACTGACCGAAAGCCAGGTGGTCAGCGCCGCCAGCGATGCGTTGGTCGAACGCAGCCTCGGCGCGATGGACGCGCTGGCGACCGTCGCGGCGTTTTACGACGAAAACCTGGCCCGCGCTTATGTGCGGTCGCGCGAGATTGCCGCGGATCATCGCGACTGGGTCAGCGTGACCTATCTCCGCCGTCGCGACGGCGCGATATTGTTCGACCTTCGCAAACCGTTTTCCGCGCAGCCCGCGCCGGGACGCGGACCGGTCGCAGCGCATTCCACCGCGCTCAGCCTGATCGATCGCGACAGCCCCGGGTGCCCGTGCATCGTCCTTGAGCGGCTGACCGGCGGGCATAGCCGTCGCGATGGCCTGCTCCAGGTGCGCGTTTCGACCAAACCGTTCGAGCGGATGTTGCCGCCAGCGGGCAAGGGGTTCGAGGTCAGCGCGCTCGTCACCGGTGACGGACGGTTCATCGCCCGCTCGCTCAATCAAGGCGAACGGGTTGGGCGTCCCGCCTCCAAATATGTGCGTCATGCGGTGGCGAGCGGCAAGACGGCGGGGATTTACCGCGGCTTCACGCTTGAGGGCTATGACAATTACACGGCTTTCGATCGATCCGCGCGGACCGGATGGTCGGTGCATCTGGCGCAAGGCGCGCAGTCGTTCGACGTGTTGGCGCGCCGCTTCCTCGGGTCGATGAGCCTCGCCGCCATCCTCTCGCTCGCGCTGGCGATCGGTCTGATGTGGTTCGTCCTTCGCCAATTGGCGCAGGCGCGCCGCATGACCGAGCGGTCGCAGCATGTGCAGAAGCTCGAGGCGCTGGGGCAGCTGACCGGCGGCATCGCGCACGACTTCAACAATCTGCTGACCCCGATCGTCGGCGCGCTCGACCTGTTGTCGCAGCGCAGCGATCTTGAGTCGCGCGGGCGGCGGCTGATCACCGGGGCGCTCGCCGCCGCTAAAAGGGCGAGCAAGCTGACCGCGCAATTGCTGGCCTTCTCGCGCCAGCAGAAACTGGCGATCGAACCGGTCGACGTGCACAATTTGTTCGACGAGCTCCACGGAATGCTCGAACAATCGACCGGCGGCACGCACGACTTGCTGCTCAGCGTCGGCGACGATGTCGGGTGCGTGATGGGCGATCGCAATCAGCTTGAGCTCGCCATCCTCAATCTCGTCATCAACGCCCGCGATTCGAGCGCGGAAGGCACTCCGATCCGCGTCGAAGCGAAGACTTCCACGACCACCGAGGGCGAGGAGCGCGTGCTTCTCGAAGTGATCGACGTCGGCGAAGGCATGAGCGCGGAGACGCGCCGCCGTGCGCTCGAACCCTTTTTCACCACCAAGCCGGCAGGGCGCGGCACCGGCCTTGGCCTCGCGCAGGTCTTCGGCGTCGTCCAGCAGTCGGGCGGCGAGCTGGAGATTGACAGTCACCCGGGCGAGGGCACGCGGGTGAGCATGGCGCTGCAACCGTGCGCCGCGCCGCCCGCGCCGCGCCGCAGCGCCGCGACTCCTGCGGCAGCGGCGACGCGACCGCGCCGGATTCTGGTGGTCGACGACGACGCCTTGGTGCGCGCGGCGATCGGCCGGCTGCTTGAGGAAGTTGGGCATTCGGTGGACTCGGTCGCTGACGGCCGCGTTGCCTTGGCCGCGATCGACCATTGCGATTACGATCTGGTGATCATCGACTTCGCGATGCCGGTGATGAACGGCGCGCAGGTCATCGCCAGAGCGCATAAGGACAAGCCCAAACTGCGTTTCCTGATGGTCACCGGGTATGCCGACAGCGACGCGGTCACCGCAGCGGCGCCCGACACGCCCGTGCTGACCAAGCCGTTCGACAATCAGCGCCTGATGGATCTGGTCGCCGAGCTCGCTAACCCGCCGGCAGGCTGAGCCGCGCGAGCAGGCCGCCGAGGTCTTCGCTCTCCTCAAGCGCGACGCCGCCGCCGTAGATTTCAGCCACATCACGCACGATCGCCAGCCCGAGCCCGGTGCCGGGCTTGCCGGTGGTGTCGAGGCGGGCGCCGCGGTTGAATAATTCGCCGCGTTTCTCGGCCGGGATTCCTGGTCCGTCATCCTCGATCAGAACGTCGACATTCCCGCCATTGCGCTCGACCGTCACGAACACCCGGCCGCCGCCATATTTGGCCGCATTTTCGACCAGATTGCCGAGCATTTCATCGAGGTCCTGGCGCTCGACCCGGACCTGCGCCTGACGATCGCCGGCGATGTCGACCGTCACTTCCTCATACAAGCGGTCGACCGCACGCTGGACCGCCTCAAGGCTGTCCCACACCCGCACCCGCGCCTGCGCGGTCGCGCGTCGCCCGAGCGCACGGGCGCGGGCGAGATGATGGTCGACCTGGCGGCGCATCGCCAGCGATTCGCGGCAGACCGTGTCGGCCAGGTCGGGCGAATTGGCGGTCGCGGCGTTGGTAATCACCGTCAGCGGAGTCTTGAGCGCATGCGCGAGGTTGCCGGCGTGGCGCCGCGCTTCTTCGGCCTGCTCCTCGCTATGCGCGAGCAATTGGTTGATTTCCTCGGTCAGCGGGCGGACTTCGGTCGGGAAATCCAGTCCCAGTCGCGACGTTGCTCCGGATCGGATCGCGGCGACCTCGCGGCGAACCCGCCGCAGCGGCCACAGCCCGAACACCGTCTGCAGCGCGGCCAGTACCAGCAGGCCCAAGCCAAGCGCCAAAAAGCTCCAGAACAAGGTCGAACGCAAGCGCCGGATCTGCTCGTCGATGCTCTCGCGTGATTGCGCCACCTGGAAGCGCCAGCGGACATTGGACCCGGGGAAGATCGCGTCGCGCTCGGCCACTCGCAGCGGCTCGAGGTGCTCGGGCGAGGAGAATTCGTTGCTGTCGTAAAGATGCGGCTGGTTGTCGGCATGGGCATCGACCACACGTAAACGGCGATCCCACAGCGAGCGCGATGGAAAAGCGTCGACCCCGACGCCGCTGATCTGGAAATAGAGCCCCGAATAAGGCTCGATGAAGCGTTGGTCAGGCGGCTGGCGGTTGAAGCGAACCTCGCCGTCGGGTCCAATTTCGGACGCGGCGATCAGCGATTTGTTGAGGAGCAGTACAAGCTGCTTATCGAACGTCTCGACGATCGAGCGGCTGAGAATGCGGTCGAGTGCGAAGCCGCCGATGATCAGCAGCGCCGCGATCCACACCGCGGCCACGCCAATCATCCGTCGGGTCAGCGATCCCGTGCGATGCAGGCTTTCGCGACCCGCCTGCGCGTCAGCAACGTCCACCGCGGACGCGGCCGCGGGGGCATGCTGGTTCACTTAGGTCCGCACCTCCGCCGGCTCCTCGAGGCTGTAGCCGAGGCCGCGGATGGTGGTGATGACGTCGGCGCCGAGTTTTTTGCGGATGCGCGTGACGAACACTTCGATGGTGTTCGAATCGCGATCGAAATCCTGGTCGTAAATATGCTCGATCAGCTCGGTCCGGCTGACCACCTTGCCCTTGTGGTGCATGAGGTAGCTGAGGAGCTTATA
>JBDSTQ010000132.1:0-4047 GCA_039928195.1 Sphingomicrobium sp. | reverse complement strand
GGTGCTGATCGGCGCCTGACTCCGTTTCGATTTACGGATAGCGGCGGGCGATGCGAGGAGCGCGCCGCTTATCTTGCCCTCGCAGAGTCTCGCCATGGGACTTGTCAATAAGTTTTTTTGAACTCGTGCGGCACCGGCGCGTTATCCAACCAAGAACGATTTTCAAAGAGTTAGCACGTGAAAAACTGGATTTTGGGCGGAGCCGCGTGTGCGGCGCTGATGGGTCTCGCGCAGCCTGCTTTCGCCGCCGCGAGCTCCGAACTTCCGACTAGCGATAGTCGCGCCGACGGTATCGACCAGGCGGTATCGGGCTTTTACGCGTCGCGTTCAAATGCGCCACTGTGGCTCAATGCTGCGCAAGACTTCGCCGCCGCACGGGAGTTCATCGCGGCTCTCCGACGCGCGTCGCTCGATGGCCTTGCCAGCGGCCCAGCGCTGGCCGCCGATCTCGACGCCAAGCTCGCCCGCGCCGTTGCCGGAGACCCTGCTGCGCGCGCCGGGGCTGAGCGGCTTCTGTCGACTGCCTGGACGCTTTACGTCAGCGCGCTGCAAACTCCGACCACCGGAATGACCGTGGCTGACAATTGGGTTGCGCCGCGCCGCGACACTCCCGGTCAGATCCTTGCTCGCGCGGCCGCAGCGGGCTCGCTTGCCGGCCATGTTCGCGCCGTGTCGGGCGTCAATCCGGTCTATGCGCAGCTTCGCGACGCCGCGTGGAATTCAGCACAGGCAACGGGCGGCCAGGCCGATGCGCGAGTGCTCGCCAGTCTCGATCGCGCCCGCGCGATGCCGTTCCAGAAGCGCTACGTGATGGTCGATGCCGCTTCGGCGCGCTTGTTCATGATCGAAAACGGCCGCATCGCGGATTCGATGAAAGTTATCGTCGGCACGCCCGAAGCGCCGACACCGATGCTCGCAAGCACGATCTACTTTGCGACCGTCAATCCATACTGGCATGTCACCCCGGAATTGGTGCGGTCGCTGATCGCTCCCAATGTGCTCCAGCAAGGCGTGTCCTACCTCCAGCGTCAGGGTTACCAAGTGCAATCGGCCGCTGCGGAAGCGGATGCCGTGATCGATCCCGCGACGATCGACTGGAATGCAGTGGCCGATGGTCGCCAGCAGGTCCGCGTTCGTCAACTGCCCGGGCCAGCGAATTCGATGGGCCGGGTGAAGTTCGGTTTCCCCAACGCCGGCGACATTTACCTTCACGATACGCCGGTGAAGGAAAAATTCGCCGCCGCCGACCGCAGCCTCAGCCATGGATGCATCCGGCTTGAGGATGCGCAGCGCCTCGAGCGCTGGATGCTCAACGGCGCATCGGCGCCGATCTCTGACGCGCCCGAGCAGCATATCCAGCTGCCAACCCCTGTGCCCATTTTCATCACTTATCTGACGGCGCAGAGCGAAGGTGGGCAATTGAGCTTCGTTAGCGATGTCTATGGCCGCGACGCGACTCACTCATCGCAGGTTGCCGCGCTCCGCTAAGCCCGGATAAAGAAATGCCCGCGGGGTGGGTGACCACCGCCGCGGGCTGTTTCCGCATAGTTTAGTGCAGAAGCTAAAGCGTCCGTTCCATCGTCGTCAGTTCGGGCTTGGCCAAGCCCTGCGTCTTGTAGGTCTCGATCAGTTCCGCCTTGCGCGCCGCCATCTGCTCGCCCAGCGCGTCCATATCGAG
The DNA here is from genome assembly GCA_039928195.1 of Sphingomicrobium sp. Lineage (GTDB taxonomy): Bacteria > Pseudomonadota > Alphaproteobacteria > Sphingomonadales > Sphingomonadaceae > Sphingomicrobium. The sequence continues at coordinate 2,369 of JBDSTQ010000132.1, read as the reverse complement.
CCCAGCCTTGCGCGCTTGGGCAAAGATGCCCTCCATGCGCTTTTCCTCTTCCTCGACGTGGTGCTCGATCTGCTCCTGGAGCACTTTCACCTTGGCGTCGAAATACTCGTCGCTCGACTCGCTGCCATCTTCGATCTCGGCGATCAGCACCTTGGCGCCATCATGTTCGACATAGGCTTCCTTGAGCATGTCTTCTTCGACCTTGCCCTCACACGCCGGGTAGAAAATCTCTTCCTCGATTTGGGCATGAACCGTCAGCTCAAGACAAATCTGCTTGGCCAACTTCTCCTTGCGCCCGTCGCCGCTCGCTTTTTCAAACTGCGCGAACAAATCTTCGACCGTGCGATGATCTTCCTTGAGCAGCGCAACGGCATCCTGAATTTTGGTCTCAGCCATGGTGATCTCCCTGTTTCGTCAGGGAAACCCATAGGTTGCGGCAGTGTTCCGATCAGCTGCGGCGAGACTTCGTTTTAATTGGCGGAGCGGCACTGGCGGCAATCGCGACAGGTTCCTCGGGCTCCTCGGCGACTGGAGTGCCCGGACCCTTGTCGAGCTCCATCCAGTCGCGAAACGGCAAGCGATAGACCATATCCATGACCTCGAACTCGAGGCCACCCGGCTGACTCGAATTGCTGTTCCACAGCGCCACCACGCCGCTTTTCTTCGCCGGATCGAACAATATCAACGAACGATAGCCATTAATCCCGCCGCGATGTCCAACGATGCGGTGCCCGCCATATTCATAACTTCGCCAGCCGTAGCCGTACCAGGCCGTGCCGAGCCGCTCGAGGAACTTGCGCAGCCGGCCGCGCTCGGTCGGGGTCTTCACCAGCGGGGCGTGGATCGTGTTGAGCAGCCGCACGTCGAGCACATCGGGCATCTCGCCCATTTGTGCGAGCATCCACAGCGACATGTCCTTGATGTCGCTGTTCACCCCGCCCGCCGCCGGCACCTTATAATACGTGTCGATCAGCGGCAGCGGCTTGCGCCCCGCACTGTGCGGCCGCGCCCAGCTCGCGTTATTTTCCAGTCCCGCTAGCGAGACGCTCGCGCTGGCCATTCCAAGCGGGTCAAACAGATAGTGGCGGACCGCTTGCTCGTACGGCATTGCCGTTGTCAGGCTAACGATTTCACTCGACGCGTCATACGCGACATTCTGGTACGACCAGCAGGTCCCCGGGTCGCAGGTCGCAGCCAACATCCCGAGCGTGGCCCGAAGCAGGCTCGGATCCTGCCCCTCCTCGAGCTTGTTATCATAGGCGTTGCGATAGAGTCCGAGCCGATGCGACAACAAATCGCCCACTGTCGCGCGATATTCGTTGCCGGCCGGAAGTTTGAGGTCCGGCGCGTAATTGGCAACCGGCGCCTGCAAGTTGATCTTGCCTTGCTCGGCGAGCTTGGCGACCATCGTCGCCGCGACGCCCTTGGACACTGACGCCCAGCGAAACACCGTCTGCGGAGTCACCGGCTGTCCGGACCCGGCGAGCGTCTCGCCATAGCCCTGAAGAAAAGTAATCCGCCCGTTCTCGACGATTCCGACGGCCAGCCCGACCATCGCCGGCTTGGTCATCAGGCGCCGCAATCGATTATCGAGCATCCGGTAATCGACATCGTGGCGCGCTTCGGTCGACAACGATGCCAGGCGCATGTGCGCACGCGCCGCGGGACCGGCATTGCCCGGCGGCTGCGGCCGCATGGCGAGCAACGACGCGCCCATGACCAGGGTCAAGGCTCCGAGGCCGATCTTTTGCGCCGTTCTCACGCGATATTTTCTCCCGCCCCGCGCCGACTGTGCGCGCGTCGCGGCTGACCCTCAACGCGCGGGTTAACGTGGTTGCGATGAAGCGAGTCTCGGGCGCGACGAATGTCGGCAACGCGCGCTTCTGGCATTCGCCGCCATGCTCGCTTAAACGCCCGGCCGGGAGAATGGCTCAACCATGCAATTTCTGAAAACCCTGTTCTGGGTCCTGCTGGCGGTGCTTCTCGCCTTATTCGCGAGCCGCAACTGGGCGCCGGTCACGCTCAATCTGTGGGGCGATATCCAGGCGGACATCAAAATTCCGCTGTTGCTCCTGATCGCTTTCCTTATCGGCCTGGTGCCGATGTGGCTGGCGATGCGCGCGCGATTATGGAGCGCCGACCGGCGGATCGAGGCGCTTGAGCGCCATCAGGCGCCGCTCTTGTCCGCTGCGCCGGTCAGCAGCGACGAGCCGATCGCGTGAATCCCATCTTCGTCGCCGTCGATACGCCGGAACTCGACCGCGCCTTGGCGCTTTCGCACGCCGTGCGCGACCATGCCGGCGGAGTGAAGCTCGGGCTCGAATTCTTCTGCGCGCACGGGCCCGACGGGATCGCGCGCATCGCCGATC